>JAOUPZ010000148.1 GCA_029879595.1 Deltaproteobacteria bacterium
AAATACTGGGTCAAATACCACGTTCCGCAACAACACCTTCGATGGTCATGACCCGGTTACAAACGGCCACGGCGGACTGAGAACTGGAACAGGCGCCTTAAATATCACCGTAACCGGCAATGATTTTACCGGAGGACTGAGGTACGGAATGAGCCTCAATGGAACGGATATAAAGGTCGAGAACAACCTCACCACTGGTAATGGAATAGGGGCTTTCAGGGATTCCTCATCTGTGGGAGTAGACCTGGGGGGCGGTGCCTTGGCAAGCACGGGCGGAAACCTGTTTTTCTGCAATACTTATGTGGACCTTGTCTTTTATGAATCAGGCGGGTTTATGCAAAACAACTACTGGGATCATGTTCCTCAGAACATAACCGGCAACTCCGGCCCCCCTTTCGGCACCGGGGATGATATCGGCAATCCATGGTCCAGCGCCCCTTTGCCTGATCTAACCGGATCAATGCTGGCTTCCAGCGCCGGATATACCATCTGTCCATAAGGCTTTGCGGGGGGTGTTTATTTTTTTTAAATAGGCACCCCCTTTGGCCATGTGGCCAAGCCTCCCGGTTCCTGCAGTCACAGGCCAGGGGCAGTATGCTCTATCCGGTGGAGGAGATGATCGAACAGGGCCGGCGAAGCCTGATGGCGCTGATGGGCCTCCCCTTCAGTGAACCTTCAGCCGGTGGTAAGGGCGGGGCTTGAGGCGCTCATCATACCTTCCAAAACTCCATCGCCCCCCTGGGAAAAGTCGCCAACGTCTCATCAAGCAGTTGTTCATCAACATGTTTGCGAAGTGCCGCCGCAACTTCAGAAATAGAATTGTCGGTGGAAAAATTGTGATCCGGCCTGAGCTGCCGCACTTCATCAATCATGGTTTCCCTATCACCAAAGGGCCTGACTTCTTCTTCAGGGTTCCATTCCGCAACAAACAAGGCCCGGATTCCAGCAGGCAGGATATTGGTAAATTTTATGGCATCTTGCAGCGATAGCCTTCTGCGAAAAACCTGGAATACCCCCTGGGCCATTGTATAGGCCATATGGCTGCTCCCAAAATCTGCATTTTTTTTCACATCAGTCAAAAAGCTGGTGAATTTCTTCCCGGCCCGTTCGTACTCTGGAGGATAAGGCATATCTCTACCATCCGCTTGAACAATGAATGAATAAAGTTATCGCTGGCTTTGAGGTTCCAGACCCCCTGCACCAGCCCAGGGAAACAATTTATGTTTTAAAGGTTTTTCGCTCCATTTGTCGAATACGGCCCTACTCATTTCATGACACATCATCAACCAATACAGCCCGATATCCGGCCCAACAGCCGCTGGAGGGGCCTAAAGCTGGTGAATTTCTTCCCGGCCCGTTCGTACTCTGGGGGATATGGCATATCTCTACCATCCCGCCTCCCCTTTGATTTTATCGGCAGACGGTAATGTTCAACTTGCCAATCCATGACCACGGCTGAAAAAACAGTTCCATAACCGACGTTTTCTTTGCCTTGGTAATTATCTATAAATTTTTTTTGAAACAGCAGATGTGCTTTTATGTCCATGCTTGCTTTCAATGGAGAAAAAAGTGTAAATAAAGACTTTTTTTCCTGCAATAAAACGGGAGGGAAGAGCAAGGAATGACCAGCATTCAATATCCCACCCTGGATGAATTCCGGGAGCGCTGGGGAAAAGAAATCAAGCCCCAGGCCAGGGCAGTCAAAAGATACATCAACAAGCACGGGCCCAAGATAAACCTGCCCATGACCGGGGCGGTGGTCTTTTGCGCCCTGTCCTTTGTCGGAACGGGCATCTACCTGCTTGAACACCGGCACGAGGTGAACCCGGTCCCCTTTTTAGTAATCCTGACCGCCCTGGCAGGGTTCGGGGCCTGGGCCTCCTGGCGGCTGAACAGCGAACACAAACCCAAGCAGAAGGAGGCAGAACGCAGGATAGAGGAGGAACTGATCCGTCCCACCCTGGAGCTTCTGCTGCCGGGTTTTTCCTACCGGCGTCGGGGGGGGATGGGACTGGAGGTGGTGAGGCTATCCCGGTTTTTCCGCCCGGACGCGGAACTGAAAGAGGAGGACCTGTTCGAAGGTCGCCTGGGGGCAACCGCGGTGCGGTGCAGCGAACTGACCATAAAGACCCGAAAATATATAAGCACCCGTGCAAGCCACCAGAGCCACGGCAGCGGGCGCTTCGGGAAGACGAACTACAGGGAGACAAAGCATGACATCCGCACCGGGATGTTCATGGAGGCTGATTTCAACAAGTCCTTCCGCTCCCAGGTGCTGGTGATGCCGGACCTGGTGGAGGCGCTGCTGGGGGAAAAGGGGGTGAAGGCCCAGCGGATGGCGAGAACAGCCCGCAAGATGTTCGGCGGGGACTTGCTTGACAGCCTGGCCTCGGCGTCCGGCCTGGACAAAGTGCTGGGGGGGGTCCTGGGTGAATCGGGAAGCCATGGACTGGAAGAGATCCGAATGGAGGATCCGGAATTTGAGAAATATTTCCAGGTATTCTGCGAGGATCCCCTGGAAGCCAACTACATTCTCACCCCTTCATTCATGGCCCGGCTGAGCTCCTTCCGCCAAGGGCTGGACCTGCCGGGGAAGAACCCTTTGGCCAAGCTGGTGAATTTCCACCGCAGCGTCCATCTTTCCTTCCGCGACTCCAGGATGTATCTGTTTTTCAACTCCGGGCGGCTGTTCGAGTTCTGGGATTTTGATACCCTGGGCCGGTTCGAGCCCTATGAAAAGCTATATCACCAGTTGAAGTTCGCGGTGGATGCGGTGGAGGAATTGAACCTGAACACCCGCGTCTGGGGCGAAAAAGCCCTGGAAGCCGCCCGGCTGCGTCAAAAGCAGGATCAGCCAGGGGCCGGACCAGGAGACGAAGGTCCTGGTAAAACCTGACCAGCGGCAGGCAGACCCCGCCTTTTTCCCACAGGGGAGGGCGGAATAGTTCCCAAAGAGATTACTAAGGAGAGCCATGGAAGCACTTATTGTTCCCGGGATTGTCGTGCTGGTGATTATCAGCCTTCCCGTGATGCTGTACAACTCGCTGGTAGGCAAGAAAAACGCAGTGGAGCGAGCCTTTTCCGGCATGGATGTATCACTGAAGCAGCGCCACGACCTGATACCAAACCTGGTGTCGGCGGTAAAAACCTTTATGGCCCATGAGAAGGGCCTGCTGACAGAGATTACTGAGCTTCGCACACGGGCGGCTTCGGGCAGCCTGAGCGAGGGGGAGCGCCTTGCCGTGGAAGGGCAGATGAGCAAGGCCCTTGGCGGGCTGATGGTGGCGGTGGAAAACTATCCGGATTTGAAGTCCAACCAGAACTTCCTTCAGCTTCAGGCAGCCCTGAACGAAGTGGAGGAGAAAATTTCGGCCGCCCGGAGGAACTTCAACGGCGCGGTGGAGAGCTTCAACAACGGCCTGGAGATGTTTCCCTCCAACATCATCGCCGGGATGATGCGCCTACAGAAAAGGCAGATGTTCGAAATTGCCGAGGCCGAGCGAGCCAATGTGAACGTGGGGCAATTGTTCGGCGGTTGAACCGGCAGTGCAGGCCAGTGAAAAGTGCAACGGAGGAGTGACGGCGAAGCTGTTCTATATTGCAGGTCGTTCTGAACGCACCCGGCCAATAATGTGGCCTCCCCGGCCTCCGGATATACCACTGCCGAGGCTACAAGCCATCTCGAAATAAACAACCTGGGGGCTTTGCCCCCCGTTTTTGCCCATGGGCAACTTCAGCCCCAGCAGGGGCCGGCACTCTAGACCGCTGCCCCCTGCACCTGCTTTAACGAAGCGGAAAAATGTATGCCATTGTATTGATGGCTGTTACAGATGTGTTGGGGTTCGCCAGCCCCTTCCGGGGGATGCCGGGGGGCAGTGCCCACCGACCCGCCGGCGGCATAATATTTTTTTGAGATAGCTTCTGGGCTTCTTTCCTGGATGCATATTGAAAAGCGGGCGTGGCGCTCGCCAGGAGTGGGAGTATCGAGGGCGGCTACGCAGGCTCACCGACAGTGATGATGCGCCGGATTTCATCGCTGATGAAGCCGATGGCCATGGGCCTTTTCGCGCCCGGCAGAACCGCCACGTCGTATAGCTCTTCCACGACCCCTTCCAATTGCAGCCAGTGGACGATGTCTCCGTTGCGGGTATCGATGATGTACACCGCACAGCGGGTCTCTGCCTTGCGCTTTTCAAGCTGGTTATCCAGTTCCAGCCCGGTGAAGCTTTTGTTCTTTCTGATCTTGGACAGGCCCACCACGGCGAAGTGCCTGATGAAGCTGAGTCCGCGCAGGTAGCCGGGGCAGAAGGTCAGCGGCTCAAATGCCTTTTTATCCATGTCGATGAAGCCGAAGTGGCCGCTGCCCGAGTTGTGCACCCAGAGCTTTCCGTCATGGAACCGGGGTGAGTGGGGCATGGAAAGCCCCCTGGCCACGGTCTCGTTGGTCTGGATATCCATGATTACCCCGCCATCGTTGCGGTGGTTGCGCCAGCCGTCCACCACGTCGGATTCCGAGACGGCGGAGACATACCGGGGCAGGCCATCCACCATGGCCAGGCCGTTCATGTGGCAGCGGTCTTCCGCAGCCAGCTTGCTGATGAACGGCGGCTTCCAGACCGGCACGAAGCTGTGGGTGGGGCTGGGTGTGCCCAGGCAACTGAACAGGGTGTTCACGAACACCAGCCGCCCCTCGCGGGTGACCACCATGTCGTGGATATCCAGGTCGCCGGTGATGAAGCCCATCTGGGGCACAAACACCCGGTCATACCCGTCGTGCAACTCGCCGGGCTTGAGGGCGTTCTCAAAGCGCCAGAGCTGATAGAGCGAGCTGACAAAAATGCTGTTGCCGTTGACGGTCATGCCCATGCAGCGGGGCAGGCTGCGCTCGAACACGGACAGCTTGCCGTCGTTGCCCAGGCCCACCATGAACAGCTTGCCCGCCTGGTAGGTGGTGAAGGCGATGGAGGAGCCTATTTCATTGAGCCAGGAGGTGAACTGGCGGGAGACATCGATGGAGAGCCTGGGCTGCCCGTTCTCAGGGCTGTTCTCCTGGCCTTCCTGTGCGGAGCCACCCGGCTGGGCATCCCCGGCTGCCTTGTCTGGAGCCATGTCAGGTGTTTTCTGCTCAGCCATTGGCCCTAGTTGATGGTGGTGGTCATATTCGCGTTGACATGCAGAATGAAGTTCCTGAAGTTCCAGGTTTTGTAGGTCACCGAGTCGATGATGGTGTTTCCGGCGGAGACCCACCCCTGCCCTGATGACGTCACGCTGTCACCAACAATCCCTTTCACGATGAGGGTGGAAGAGCTTTTTGAAAGGTGCGCCAGGTCGGAAACGGCCAGCGTAAGCGAGTTTGTGCCGAAGCTGCCCAGGTCGATTATCTCAATGTTCCTGACGCGCGAATCAGCGATTGTGGTCAGGTCGAGATTGATGCCCCCGGCCGTCAGCCGCAGGGTATCTTCTCCCGGCCCGCCATCCAGCCTGAAGAACGTGGTATCGGATATACCCAGAACATCCTGCCCATGCCCACCGCGCAAAACATCCGCTCCTCCCTGACCGTTTATAATGTCATTATTGCGGCCGCCGATCATGATATCGGCTCCGGTGGTGCCCGTAAGCGTATCCGCGCTGCTTGTTCCCTGGTGAGTCACCACTCCCGAGAAATCACCGCCGAAAACTACATAGGCTCCTCCACTTCCATAAAAAATATCCTGAGTGGCGATGATCACATCATCATAACCATCTCCATTAAAATCCCCGGCCGTGGAAACGGTCTGGTTATAGGCCGTGGGGTTGCCCACCCCCAAAAACACTGTGCCATTGGTGCCATCGAGGTCGGTTGTGAAAAGGTCACCTCCAGTGCCTACATTTGGCCCGCCGAACACCATAAAGATCTTATTTTCCACAGGCGCGCTGGTGATGATGTCATCATAGCCGTCCCCATTGAAGTCCCCGGCATTGCTGACCGAAAACCCCGTTCTGTCGGGCCTGGCAATTATCTGAACACCGTTGGTGCCATCCAGGGAATCTGTATCCAACGAGCCCGTAGAGCCTATGGTGGAGTTTCCAAATATCACAAATGTTGTTCCGGGGCTGCTCCCATAGTGGGCTGCGTAAGGCTGCCCGATAACAACATCCTCAATCCCGTCTCCGTTGAAGTCACCCGCGCCGGAAACCGATCTGCCGAACCATGTGCTGTTGGCGCCATCATAACCCGGCCGGATCATGAACCCATTGCCCCCATTCAGTGTGCTGACGGGAATGGGGCTGGAAAAGCCCGCCCCATCTCCAAAAACAACATAGGCCGCGCCGCGATCCGAATAAGGAAGATCGTTCACGCCTTCGGCCCCTACGATAAGGTCATCAACGCCGTCCCCATTTATATCCCCGGCAGATTTAACCGAACCGCCCAGTTTATCACCAGGGTCCAGACCATTGACCAGGAAGCCGTTTGATCCATCCACCGACGAAATATTATAAGTGGCAGTCGGGTTGAATGAGGTGGAGCCGAAAATCACCAAGGTGTTCCCCATGCTCGTTCCTGGAATACCAGTCACCAAATCATCTATGCCATCCAGATTGAAATCACCTGCCATATCAACTGATTTCCCCAGTTTGGAAAGACTGCCCCCCACAATATCAGGGCCATAAATGGTGTTCAGATTATAACCAATTGTTCCTCCCAGCCCTGTATATACGACCCCGTTAAAATAACCGCTGCCCGGACCACCGGCTGCAAGATCAGGAAAGCCGTCTCCGTCAATATTCCCGTTAAAGGCCACTGACGTACCAACGCTTTCCTGACTAAAGTTATCCCATATATTTGCGTTGTAGGGCTCGCCGATAGTAATTGGGCCTGGAAAAGTGCCTCTTCCTCCCACAACTCCAACTCCTCCAACCCAACCCAATACCGGATCTTTGTAATAACTTGGTGTCCCGATGGCTACGTCAGAGTATCCATCGCCGCCAAAATCCACTCCTCCGCTTACCGAAGCTCCTGCTCCAAAACTCCCTTGCAGGACTGCCCCGTTTGTCCCATCCAGGGTAGACAGCGACAGGTTTGGATCATCATTGCTGATGGTGGCCGTGCCCTGGCTGTCGGCAAGGCTGGCGTCAATGGGATTGTTCAAAATGACGCGAAAAGTCTCCGGCAGTTCCAGGTTGCTGTCATCATTAATGGTTACCTGGACCGTGGCGCTTGTACTGGCAGGGGTGAAGGTCAGCGTGCCGGAAGTGGCCGTGAAGTCGCCGGGAGACTTGGCGGTGCCAGCGAGGGTGTAATAGTCCACCTGAGCGTCAACACTGGTGGCGGTGGCGGACTTGGTCACGGTAAAGGTTGCCGTTCCGGCGCTTTCCCCCACAGAGACATC
>JAOUPZ010000149.1 GCA_029879595.1 Deltaproteobacteria bacterium
AAGAAAACGCAAGGGGACATTGAAAGCAAGATATTTCCCCCATGTGTATGTGTGCAAATCGCCGCCCTGGGTCCTGTGACTGGCCTGTACAATCCGTGCCTGTTCCCTAAAGGTGTATTCCGGATGCAGGATGATCTCATCGGTTTGTGTCAGGACATCATCAATGAATACCCATGCGCTTCCCGTACTTGCATTATTGGAAATAAAACCGAATATGGTGGCCGGCGCCGAACTGGACTTGCTGACCACGGATGTCCTGATCCTGTGTAGCTTCAGTGTTTCACTGAAGGGGATTCTGGCGGTGGGGATATCCTGGTTCCATATCTGGCCAAACGCTGTGCCACTGAATGCACTGGTATTCATCCTGGCCCACCAGTCCATCCGGATACCGTGGGTGGTAACTGCCGGGAACCACCGGCTGTAGGCATCGTTTTCAAACCCGTGATAATAAAGCCCGAAAAACACATCGGATGCGCTGCTGTACACCTCATACATCAAGCCCTGGCCTGAACTGTGCGACTGTGTCTGGTCTCCGGAATTGGCTACAAAAGCCGCAGTTCCGGCATTAAGCAGATCAAAACTAATAACATTTGTAGGATCAGCGGTGCTGGACACATCAAAACTCATGGAGCCATCCGGCTGCCCCAGCAGGCAACCAAGTGTAAAATCGCCCATCGATATTATCTCCTATATAAAGAGGTGCCAACCCGGACACCTTGGCGGTTTTCAAGATGATCTCAAAGCCTTTCCGCAGACAAAACATCTCTGAGACTCGTGATAGTCCCCTATTCTCAATTAAACCCGGAATCTTTTACTGCGCTCCACGCCCCATAAAAACCAACCCTGAACAGGCCGATAAATTGATGCCGCGATTTGTTGGGATGCGATTGTGGAAAACTGCAGGTCGGAGGAAATGTCCCTTGCGGTGCTATGTTTAAAATTATGGCAGCAGGGGATTTTTCAAACAAGCGACAAAACCGGCTCTTGGCCGACCTTTTCAGTCAACCGGCACAAAACGGGTGTTTTTCCCCAAAATTGGCCCGGAACGGAAAAAATGATATATATTCAGAGAAGGACAAACCGTTTGCTGCAATGCTTTGACCAGCACAAAACAGGAAATACAACATGGCGGCCCATGGTGGGTAAACCACCTTTTGATCGGTGCGCAGGCACGGCTTAAAAATAATTTTCGGCTCACCCGCTGGCTGCTACACATACTCGAAAGATGCGCACATCATTCCAAGTCAGTCTTTCCGTCTGGAAGGCTCTTTTTCTGCGTGAAGCTGTATTTCGGCTCTCCACCGGGCGGGCCGCATGGTTCTGGCTGCTTTTGGAGCCGCTCTCCCATGTCTTGATGCTGATGGTTCTTTTCGGCTTCGTCTATCACAAGGTGGTGAACGGTATCGACGGGGTGATATTCATCATGACCGGCCTTTTGGGATATTTCACCTTCATCCGTACCGCCACCCAGTGCATGAATTCTGTCAGCGCAAATATTGCCCTGTTTACCTTCAGACAGGTCAAACCGGTGGACACCGTATTAGTCCGGGCCATGCTTGAAGGCTTTATCATGCTGATAAGCATCATTGTCCTTCTGTTGGGGTTGTCGCTGTTCAATTATAATGTCATCCCGGAATACATGCTGGGGGTGATTCTGTCCTTCCTTGGTTTGTGGCTGCTGGGCATGGGTTGTGGGCTGGTTTTTTCGGTGGGCAAGGAGCTCGTACCTGAAATAGGCAACATAATAAACCTGTTGCTCAGACCGCTTTATTTCATTTCAGGCATCATGTTCCCTGCTATGATTGTCCCCCAGCCCTATCGCAGCATTTTGATGCTTAATCCTTTGGCCAACGGCCTGGAGATATTGAGGGGATCATTCTCATCCTCCTACCACATTCCACCGGAAACCAGTCTGGCATACCTCTTTGGCTCTGCCATTGTCCTGATTTATTTTGGCCTGGCACTCCACTTACGCTTCTCAAGGCAGCTTTCATCATTATGATTGTCGTCAAAGACGTTTATAAACGCTACAAGAGCGAACACGGGCCGGGCAAATGGGTACTGCAAGGGCTTTCCTTTACCATCCCCAGCCAGACCAGCGTAGGCCTGATCGGAAGCAACGGAGCAGGAAAATCCACTCTTCTGAGGTTGATTGGCGGCATTGACCAGCCCAGCCGGGGAAGCGTTAAAAGAAAATGCCGTGTCTCCTGGCCGCTGGGATTTGGCGGTGGCTTGCAGGGCTCACTTTCCGGCCGGCAAAACACCAAGTTCATCTGCCGTATTCATGGCCATGAGGATGAAATCAAGGAAAGGATGAAGTTTATCCAGGATTTTGCGGAGATCGGGGAGGCTTTCGAGGAACCGGTAAAAACCTATTCTTCGGGCATGAGAGCCCGGCTGACCTTTGCGATTTCACTGGCCTTCAAGTTCGATGTATATCTTTCCGACGAGTTGACATCGGTTGGAGATGCCGTATTCCGGAAGAAGGCGCAGCAGGCTTTCAAGGATCTGGCCCAGACATCCGGACTGATCATGGTTTCCCACGACGCGAATGTCTTAAAGGAATTCTGCAAAGTCGGCATCTGGCTAAACAACGGCCAGGCGCACTGGTTTGATAAAATTGACGATGCATTAAACAGCTATCACCAAAGTTATACAAAATGATCGACAAATACTGGAATTCCCCCCAAATGATCCGGGTCCGCAAGTTTTTTGCCCGATGGAGAAGGCGCAGTTTCTCCGGAGGCATAAAAATGTTTAATCTTAAAATTGCCACGATTGTTTCATTGGTTGCCATTTTATACTGGGGGATGATTGCATCGGACCGCTATGTGTCGGAAGCTCATATCATGATCCAGAAAACCAATGTCGCCACTGGAATAAGCATGGATCTGACAGCCGTGCTGGCGGGGGTATCAAGCTCCAACCGTTCCGATCAGTTATTGCTAAGAGACCATCTGCTTTCAGTGGATATGCTGAAAAAAATCGATGATAAACTCAACTTGCGAGCACACTACAGTGGTTCCAGCATTGATTTGTTTTCACGAATGTTGTCAAGAGATTCCTACATGGAGGTATTTCACAAGTATTACCTGTCCATGGTGAGTGTGGAACTGGATAATTATTCAGGGCTGCTGGTTATCAAGTCCCAGGCCTTTGAACCAAATATGGCATATGAGATTGCCCACATGATGGTAGTGGAGGGTGAAAGATATATGAACACACTATCCAGGGAACTGGCCCTGGAGCATGTCGATTTTCTTCAAAACCAAATCGACAATATGGGTGAAAAAGCGCTGAGCGCCCGCAAGGCGCTATTGGAATATCAAAACCTGAAGGGGCTGATATCGCCAAAGCATATGGCGCAAAGCCTGAGCGAAATCATTTACAAACTGGAAGGAGAGCTTTCCGAACTCAAGGCAAAAAAGAACACCGCTATGGGATATATGAACCCTATGGCTCCAGAAGTAGTGGCCCTTGATTATCAGATTTCCGCTATCGAAAAACAGATACTACAGGAAAAATCGAGACTGGTTTCCCAAAACGGAGATACCCTCAACGTCATCGTAGAGGAATATCAACGCCTGGAGATGACAGCTGAACTGGCCCAGAATTCCTACAAGACCGCTCTGATCGCCCTGGAGCAGGGACGTGTGGAGGCTGCGAGAAATCTGAAAAAAGTGTCCGTCCTGCAAATGCCCACCACCCCGCAGTATCCAGAGCAGCCACGCCGACTTTATAATATTTCGGTGTTCATATTATTCACTCTTCTGATCACAGGGGTGGTGAAAATGCTGGCTGCAATCGTGCGGGATCATCAAGATTGAATGGAATGAGCATTGAAGAATAATTACTTGTCTGTATCCAAACGGGCCTGATGTAGAACTACCCACAGCGTTTCAACAACTCTACGGCAAGCACCTTTCCGGTGCATATATTTATCAACGGCAAAAAGACAGGAAGTATGTTGGTTGAAGGTGCAGGGTCGAATTGACCAAAAGCAATCGCTTCAGATAAACTTTTGACAGGACAACCGCCAAGGTTTCCCTTACATCATGCCTATGGAAAAGTGCCATGAAAGCGCAAGCGATAAACATTTTGGCGACGGTGGCTATTACCGTTTTAATGGCTTTTGGGGGTTGCAGCAGCGATGAAAATAATAACCCCACCGATTTGGGCCCTGGTTCAGATATAACACCGCCAGAAGCAGTAACCGGCTTTGCCGCCAGGGATGAAGACAATGCAGTGGATCTTTCCTGGGTCAATCCTGTCGATGAGGATCTTGCCGGGGTGGTTGTTTTGCGCCGCAATGATGGTCTCTTTCCCACCAGCGTGGAGGATGTCAGTGCCACCCAGGTGGCCGACACCTTGCTGGGCAGTATGACTGACTCCCCCCTGAATGCAGGGGTGACTTATCACTATGCGGCTTTCGCCAGGGATGAAGCTTCCAATTATTCCCCGGCCGCCCAGGCCACAGCAACGCCGTTTGCCCCTTTTACGCGCGAACGGACAATCCTCCGGGCATCGGATGCTCAAGCTTATGATTTTTTCGGATATTCCGTAGCACAAAGCAGCAGCTTTGCCATTGTGGGAGCACCCTATGAAGATGGGGGGGAGGGAGACCCTTTGCCCGATGCCGGAGCGGCCTATGTCTTCGAAAGGAATCTGGCCACCGACTCCTGGGCGGAGGTCCAGAAGCTGACGGCAACCGATTCTCAGGGCTTTGATGTATTTGGCTCGGTGGTATCCCTGTCCGGAAATTACGCCATTGTGGGAGCCTTCATGGAAGCTGGAGGAGAGGGAGACCCGACTCCGGAGGCTGGCGCGGCCTATATATTCGAACGGGATGCGGAAACAGGCATCTGGAACCAGACCGCCATTCTCCGTGCATCAGATGCCCAGGCAGGTGATTTATTCGGCAGGTCAGTTTCTATCAGTGGTAGTCGGATTGTTGTGGGAGCACATTTTGAAGATGGTGGAGTTGGTAGTCCTGCTCCAAACTCCGGGGCGGCCTATGTGTTCGAAAGGAACCCGGAAACCGGAGACTGGAACCAAACCGCCATTTTGCGCGCATCCGATGCACAAACCGGTGATAATTTCGGCAAATCGGTAGCAATCAGCGGGGATTATGCAATTGTGGGAGCATATTTTGAGAATGGCGGGACCGATGATCCGGCTTCCGACTCAGGCTCAGCTTATGTGTTCAGGCGGGACGCCGCGACCGGAGTCTGGAGCCAGGACGCAATACTTCGCGCATCTGATTTCCAGGACAATGATTATTTCGGGTGCTCAGTTTCAATAAGTGGCAATCTGGCTATTGTGGGGGCATATAAGGAAGATGGCGGAACATATAATCTGAGACCTGATTCCGGGGCGGCCTATGTGTTCGAAAAAGACCCCGGTACAGGCGCCTGGAGTCAAGCAGCTATACTTCGCTCCTCAGATGCCCAGGACACAGATTACTTTGGCGCATCTGTGGAAATCAGAAATGATCATGCCGTCGTGGGAGCATTTTATGAAGACGGCGGAACCGGAAATCCTGTTGTGAATTCCGGGGCGGCTTATGTGTTCCGGCGGAATGCCGGCACCGGAGCATGGAGCCAGACTTCCATTATCCGAGCTTCTGATGGACAGCTTGATGATCAATTTTCCGGTGCTGTATCCATCAGCGATGACCTTGCCATCGTAGGAGCCAAACTGGAAGACGGCGGGACTGACAATCAACTGTGGGAATCAGGGGCGGTATATATTATTGATTGAGTTTGATTACACACCCGCGGTTTCACAAGCCTTTTGAGCAAATCCGAAAATATTCAACGCAGGAATTCTGTGTCCAGGAGTCCCGGCACAGTCCTTTCAGTGAGATTTGCAAAGTAATTTGTTTGCGGATGTCATGCACATCTTTGATCATTCCTCCGCTCTTAGGCATATTGCGACCTGAATGCATTCTCAATTATGTTTTTTTCTAAATATTTGACTTTACTTCCCGCCCGCCATGCTGTAATAAAATGAATGTTTTTCAAAAAGGGCAACCAAATATGCGTGGCATGGAGATATATGATGAGAAGCAAATTCAGCAGGACGTTGGTGTTGTTGACAGGGATTGCAGCCCTGGCCCTGGCCGGCTGCGGAGGAGAAGCAGAAAAAGAAGAAGAAACCATACCTGCTCCGTCTGAAATGCAGGGATCCTGGGCAACAGCATGCTTTTTGGATTCAGGCAGCGGAATGTATTCCCTAAAGAGAATTACCGTCAGCGGAAACAGCTATGCCTAGTCTCAAGAAATGTATGGCACGAACCCCATTTGTGAGGGAATCTCCCTGGAGGTAATCACCTCATCATCCGGCATAATGACGGTAGGTGCCCTAGGACAACTTTCCGGAGACGGAATGTGGGCCTATCCCATTGACAGCGTGAACACGAGTTTCACCCAGGCGGCTTACACTCATGCTATGGTGGATGGTTTTATTTTAACAAATCATTGCGGATTCTCAGACTGGTCTCTAGGTGTGGCCAAGGAGATTCTGGGCATAGTTGACTGCGGCCCCGAAGCCGGAACTGTCTATTATGATGTGGGTGTGGTGGTTCCGAACATTCCGGATGATATTTTCATCCAGGGTGACAAGAGCGCTACAGGAGGGATGCCCCCATCTGATCCTTTGTTTAGGCCGACTTCTTTGAGCACTAATCCCGGCGATATTTTCTATAGACAGACAGGAACCTGAGAGCCACGGGAAGCTGTGTAGAAATATCCGGGATTATTCAGTTAACAGCTAAGGACTTGCATCTTTTGGTGCAAGTCCTTTTTTTTCTGTCCCCCCCCCACAACAACTGAAACAGCCCCGCCGGATATATAACATAGCTGTGTTTATAATACTCATTACCTGCCCCTGTTATCTTTTGTTTATTTCGCCAATAAGTCCCTTTTGGATACCTGGTTTTATTTGCATCCTGGCCGTTCTTTCCGGTAACACGCCCCTTTCACAGCTGTTTGATTACCGCTGTGAATACCGGAGGTGTGCAAGGCGGCAACAAACCCTGGCCCTGGAAAGATGGCGGGAGCTCGCCAGGCAGTTCATAAACTCCCCGCGGAGTTCTTCGAAATCATCACCGCAAAACTTCCGCAGCGAAATCAGGCGGTCCAACCTTTCACCCCAGGCCCGCAGGACTTCCGGAGTTGCGGGACCATCGAAGGCCAGCTCAGCATCAGGCACCTGGAACTCCCCTGACACCTTCCATCCCGCTCTGGCAAGGAAATCACTGAGTTTTCCACCCATGCGGTAATCATAGCGCCGGGCCTCCAGGGACTCCTGGATGTATGCTTCCAACAAAGCTTTTTGCCTGGCGGGCAACGGCTCGTGGCCA
>JAOUPZ010000150.1 GCA_029879595.1 Deltaproteobacteria bacterium
CAAAACCGGGGCCGGTCGCCGCCGGGTCATAAACCTTGCCCCTGTTTTTCACTACCCCTGATTATAGCCGTTGGAAAGCTCATTTATCACGCCGGCCTTGCGGGCGGAGTCATCGCCCTGTTTTAACCAGGATATTTGTCTTGCAGCGGAAAACCCCCGACAACCCCGGCCAGCCATGTTTATTCTTCCCGGAACCCTGAAGTGAACCCGCCCGGCACGCCTGAAAAAAATTATGCTCTTTTAACGGGAAATGTTTGATATTCGGTATTAAAAACGATATGAATATGACCATTGAAGCGGATAATATCAGGCCGGATGCCTGATGCCGCAAAAAACAGGCTGCGGGGGACAAGGCAAAGGGCGCGTCCCAGCCTCCCCAAACCGGCCGGCAGTCAACAACTGAATCTTTTTCGCAAGGTGCATTCTTCGCTCAAGGACGAACGGGGAAGGTAACTCCCTCCTCGCCCGCTTCTCAGGGCACGGAAACATACGCCATCCGCAACCCGCGGGAAGCCATCCTGGATATCGAAATCAGCAGGCCTTGAGCGTCGGCAGCTTTTGTGAACGGGTCCTGGTAAAAGGAGCCCCAACAACATAGCGGACTGCCTATGGATATCGGAAGCATAGTCGGATTGATAATCGCCCTGGCTCTTATGCTGTTGGGCATGGGGCAGTACCTGTCTGCCTTCGTGGACTTCCCTTCACTGATGATTGTGGTGGGGGGCACCCTGGGAGCAACCATGGTGTTCTTTCCCCTGGATAACCTGCTGGGCATGGGGGGGATCATCAAGAAAATATTCTTCAGCCAGTCCCAGTCCCCTTCCGGGCTGGTGGCCACCATTATTGATTTCGCCGGCCGGGCCCGCCGCGAGGGAATACTCAGCCTGCAGAACGCCTCCAACGAAACCGATGACGAGTTCCTGACCAAGGGAATCAATCTGGTGGTGGACGGCATCGAGGAAGGGCTGATCCTGGAAATAATGAACAACGAGATAGACAACCTGGAGGAGCGCCATAAGAACGGCGCCGAGATGCTGGCCTCCATGGGCGCCCTGTCCCCGGCCTTTGGCATGATCGGCACCCTTATCGGCCTGGTGATCATGCTCCAGAACCTCCAGGACACCGCGGCCATCGGCCCGGCCATGGCCATTGCGCTTATCACTACCTTTTACGGCGCTGTGCTGGCCAACCTGGTTTTCATACCTTTTTCCGGCAAGCTCAAGGTCCGGTCAAACCAGGAGCTTTTGCTGAGAAGACTCACCGTGGCCGGCGTGATGGGGATAGCCGCCGGCAACAACCCCCGTGTTGTGGAACAGAAACTCAACGCCTTCCTGGCTCCGAAGCACCGGGGAAGCCTCACAGGATAAAACAGACGTCCTGTTGGCAAGGGAGACAGCCTGCACCGGAGGGCCAGACTGAATGGCCGGAAAGAAAAAAGAAGAAGAGGTTCCACGCGATCCATCTCGCGTCATGTTCCTCTCGCTCAACATGATTCTGCTGGCCTTTTTCATCCTGCTGGTGGCGCTTTCCGCACCGGACAAGGAAAAAGAGGCCGAGATCGCCATTGAGCTTCGCAAGGCCTTCCAGAGTTTTGGCGGAGCGTTCATCTCTTTGGGGAAAAGAATCGAGCAACGGGGCATCAGCAAGCAGGAGCACGCGCTGGAGGCCGCCAAGGAGGTGGAGCAGTTCCTGGGTGAGCTTTCCCTTTTCATCGAGGAAAACGAAGAGGCCAAGGAGGTCACCTACGAAATCAGGGCCCAGGGAATGAAGATTCACCTCAGCGAGCGACTGGCCTTCCAGCCCGGCAGGGCGACCCTGCTCAAGGGCGCCTATCCGATGCTGGACAGCGTGCGGACGCTGATAGGGCGCATCACCAACCAGGTGATCATCGAAGGGCATACCGATGACACCGAAATCCGGACCGAAAAACACCGGAACAACTGGGAGCTTTCCGCGGCAAGGGCCCATGAGGTTTATAAGTACCTCACCCGGGAAAGCGATATCGACCGGGGCCGCTTCACCGTGCTGGGATATGGTTCCCAGCGGCCCCTGGCCAGCAATCTTTCCGAATCCGGTCGCACGAAGAACCGCCGGGTAACCATCACCCTTTCGGGCGCCCTGCGCCGGGCGGGTCTGGGCCAATAGCTGCTCTGACAGGAAAATCGGCAGACCGAGGAATGGAGACCGAGGAATGGAGACCAAGGAATAATGAGCGAAGAAGAACTGGAATCAGCTTCTGCGCCCAGAAGGCGATCATCCGGCTTTGAACCGCCCGAGCCCGAGAGGAGCAAGAGCGGGGGCAGTCAGCTGGACCCGGACGCCTGGATGGTCACCTTCTCCGACCTGCTGACCCTTCTGATGACTTTTTTCGTGCTTATTTTCGCCTCCCAGGACCCGGTTCCCGACTCAACCATCGCCGAGGCTTTCGGGGCTTCCACCGGGGTATTCGGGCAGTCCCGTTCCAGCTTCCTGGAAGTCATTGGTGTGGTACGGAAAAAAGACATATCCGAGGACATGGTCCAGGTTTTTCTGAATGAATCCGGCTCCATTGACATTGAGGTCAAGCAAACGGAACAAGGGTTGCTGATCACCCTGCCAACCGACACCTATTTCAAGCCGGGATCAGCGGCGCTTAGCGATAAATCGCTGAGCAGACTTAATAAGCTGGCGGTATTTCTCAAGGATTCCAAGCATGGCATCTGGGTCGAAGGACACTCGGACAACCTGGAGCGCCCCCCGGCCGGCATGGACAGCTATGGCCTGAGCCTGAAAAGGGCCACCACAGTGTTAGAACTGCTTTTGCGCCATGGCGTTGATGATTACCGCCTGGGGATCGCCGGATACGGCCCGATAAAGCCAAGGTTCGATAATGTTTCCCGGCTGGGAAGGGCTCGCAACAGAAGGGTGGATATCGTAATCCTCAATCGAAAAGGACAAAAGGTTGAGTGATTCAATGGATTTTAATACAGTAGGATATGAAAAACCCCGCCGGACTCCACCGGCAGGCTGTTGGCGAACCCTTAACGGGAACGGCACGACAGGAGTCGAGTCATGACTGAGGTAAACGAGGTCAACTTCAGCAAGGGAGGAAAGATGGCGCAAGATGGCGGCGGGAAAGGCCGACTGATCAAGATTATTATCATCGCGGTGGTCGTGCTCGTCCTGCTTGTGGGCGGCATAGTGCTGGCGATGTTTCTGTTCGACACCGGCGAGGAGGCTGCCGCTCCCAACAAGGAAATGGCCCAAGCCAGGACTGAAACCGGTATCATTGAAACCCCGTTTTATCTGGACATGGGATCTTTCGTTGTCAATCTTTCAGACGGACGCAGATACCTGAAAACAAGCATTCAGTTACTCATCAATGATGAGAAGGCTAACGAGTTCCTCAGAGTCCGGCAGGCGGAAATAAAGGATCTGGTGGTGGCCGAACTGCAAACCCTGAACTCCGAGCAACTGCGCGACCCCCAGGAGCGGGAACTGCTGAAACAAAGGCTTTTGCGGAAAATTGAAACCCTTCTGCCAACCGAGGACCGCGAGTGGGATGACCCCATGCCGGTAAAGAAGGTTCTGATAACAGAGTTCTATCTGCAATAGTGAGGACTCGAAGACAAACCCGGGCCCGCCGGTAATTACGGCATTCCCATGATCCGCTTCAGGGGCACAGCGCCCCCGGCATGGAGCAGCAGGCCCGGACAACCGAAACGGTTGAAAGCAGCAGGATTCAGGAACGGGCGGAAATGGATATCCGGAAACCCGTATCCAAGGCAGGAATACCAGGGAGAATCCCATGGCTGATGATCTTGATTTTGACTCATTTGAAAACCTGGATGACCTTGACTGGTCGGAGCTGGAAAAGGACGTAAAGGAAAACGTTCAGGAAACCGCGCCTCCGTCCTCTACAGGCGCTCAGGCGGGAGCCCCCGGCGGTGGTATGGGGGGCCTGGCAGCCCCGTCTGCCGGCGGCGCTCCCAATATCGACATCAACTATCTGCTGGATGTGAACCTGCAGGTGACCGTTGAGGTCGGGCGCAGGCAGTACTTCATAAGTGAAATACTCAAATGGGGCCATGGCGACGTGGTCGAGCTGGAAAAACTGGTGGGAGAGCCACTAAACCTCCTGGTGAACAACAAGCCGGTGGCCAAGGGCGAGGTGGTGGTCATCAACGACAAGTTTGCCCTGAAGATTACGGAAATTCTGAATTCGGAAGAACGGATTCTCCTGTTGAACAGCTGATTAAGCAGCATCAGAAACAAAACAGCAGAATGCCCGGGGCGGCCCAGCCGGACCGGGTGTAACGGACCCAAACAAACGTGGAGACCCTCCGGTCTGGCTGGCCAACAGCGCCGGAGCCGGACACAGACGCGGTGGCAATAGCTCGGAAAGGAAACCGGATGAAACTGGGACATTGCAGCACAGAAGCCAGGCCAGAGGCCCGGACGGCATGCGGAATGTCGAAGCCCGGCTTTGCGCTCCGCCCGTTCCATCTGCTGACGGCCTGCGGTGTGCTGGCCCTGCCCTTTGTGCTGATAGCGGCCCTGGGAGCCGGGCCGGCCCTGGCGCAAAGCTCCAAGCCGGTGATTTTGCAGGAGGTTAAAATTTTCGGTAAGGGTGAGGACGTGCACCTGATCTTCTCCGTGCCATCCCGCCTGATACCGGATATTCAGATCACACCCGGATATTTCTCCCTGCAGTTCAACGGCGTGGGAAGCACCAAGCCGGTCCGTACCCTGCATCCCAAGCAGGAAAGCCTCTACAGCGAGATCCGGATCGAGGAAAACAGGTTTTCCACCAAGGTGGGCTTTACCCTGCACGACACCGGACTGGACCTGGGCGCGGGCGTCAGATACGATGCCGACGGGCCGGTCTTCCGGCTGCATATCGATCCCCGGGCCGCCAAAACGGCCCCGGCCCAGCCGGCGGCACAGTCCACCAGCGCACTGCCGGCCGGCAAGGGGGCCCAGAATGATATCGAACAGCTGATCCTTGAGGAAATGGAAAAAAGGATCGGAGGCGGAGCCCCGGAAGGACAGGGAGGACAGGGAGGAACCCCCGCTCCCCAAGCCGCAGGCAGTCCTTCCGAAAGCGGAGCCCGCAATCCTTCCGTTCCCGCCGAAAAGGTGGTTGCCGGGGGCTTTGAAACCGGTGATTTCTTTCTTTCACTTACCACCATGATCATCGCCCTGGTGGTGATTGTGCTGGCCCTGTATGGAACCCTGTACCTGTACAACCGCTTCTTTGCCAACAAACTGGCCCGGCTAACCGGCGCCCAGTCCATCCGGCAGGTGGCATCGTTTCATATCGGCCCCCGGCAGAGAATCGTCGTGCT
The DNA here is from genome assembly GCA_029879595.1 of Deltaproteobacteria bacterium. GTDB lineage: Bacteria > SAR324 > SAR324 > SAR324 > JACQKK01 > JAOUPZ01. Next base: position 5,328 of record JAOUPZ010000150.1, read on the forward strand.
GGAAATTAACGGCGAGGTGGTGGCCTGCGGGGTTACTCCCAACCAGATTTCCTATCTCACGCACCTGCAGGGCACCAAGGGGGGCGATGCGCCATCTCCTGGCGGCCTTCCGGGTTTGCCCGGCCTCACCCCCCAGGGGGGTGGAGATGCCCCCACGGCCAAGAAAGCCAAACCCGGGGGGGCGGCCAAAAAGACCCCGGCAGCCAAAGGCGGCACCCAGGAGCAGGCCGGCCAGAAGCCCGCCCAGCCGGGCGACCCCATGCAACAGTTCGCCGAGGTGCTAAAAAGCAAGGTGCGCTCCCTGAAGCGGATAAACTGACGCCATGGCCATCCGCATACTGAAAAGAATCGCATTGCCGGCCCTGCTGCTGCTGCTAGCGGCGGCGGAGATTTACGCCCAAACCCCCATACCCGGCGTCAATATCACCGTGGGCCGGGCTAATTCCCCGCAGGAAGTGGCAACCTCGCTGCAGATACTGGTCATTTTGACGGTGCTTACCCTGGCGCCGTCCATACTGATCATGACCACTTCCTTTACCCGGCTGATCATCGTGCTGGTGTTCATCAGGCAGGCCATCGGGACAAACCAGTCCCCCCCCACCCAGGTCCTGCTGGGATTGGCCCTGTTCCTCACGTTTTTCATTATGCAGCCGGTCTGGAACGACATAAATACCCAGGCCCTGAGACCCTATCTGGACAAGAAACTTAGCCAGGAGGCCGCCTTGGACCGGGCCTCCATACCCCTTAAGAACTTCATGCAGAACTTTGTGCGTGAAAAAGATCTGGCCCTGTTTGTCCAGATTGCCAAGATCCCCCGCCCGCGCACCATAAACGACGTGCCATTTTATGTTCTGGTGCCCGCCTTCATAATAAGCGAGCTAAAAACGGCGTTTCAGATAGGATTTTTACTGTATATACCGTTCCTTGTCGTGGATCTGGTGGTGGCCTCCGTCCTGATGGCCATGGGTATGATGATGCTGCCTCCCATTATGATATCCCTGCCCCTGAAGCTGATGCTTTTCGTGCTGGTGGACGGATGGAACCTTATTATTGGCTCACTGGTGGAAAGTTTCTTCGCCCGATAGGATAACCAAGATGACTCCGGAATTTGTCATAACACTGGGACGCGACGCCATGCGGGTGGCCTTTCTGCTGGCCGCGCCCCCGCTTTTGGCGGCCCTGGTGGTGGGTCTGGCGATTTCCATTTTTCAGGCAGTGACCCAGATTCAGGAAATGACCCTGGCCATTGTCCCCAAAATGGTGGCAGTGCTGCTGGCCCTGCTGGTGGCCTTTCCCTGGCTGCTGGAATTGATCACCACCTATACCAAAACCATTTTCCAGTACGTCCCCCAGGTGGTACGCTGATAAATGAATTGCCAGACCAGTCTGCCGGGGTCTTTCCGGCGGCCTATAAGGGCGGACGGACAGACAGTTGCCCGCAGGGGGGCGATCACTGCCCGCCGGCAGGGTCAAAACGCGCCGCAGGATAAATCCGGCGGGCAGAGCCGGAACGACACCCCTGATAACAGTTAATAAACCGGACAGGTTTTTCAGGATATTTATCGGAACTTCCACACAGGACACTTCCAGTGAACAAACCCACTGATTTCAATCAGGAAGAATCCCCGGCACAGCCGGATACCACTGAAGCGCAGCCGGCTTCGGAGTCAGCTTTGAAGCAATCCGGAAGCGGGCCGGATGCCTCCCCGGGAATCCACGCGGAACCACCGTCCGGCAACGATACCCCCTCTGAAAGCGAGCTCCCGGAAATCAGAGGCAACGGCAACCTGGACCTTTTGAAATCACTCTTCCTGGGTGCCCTGGCCACCGCGGTTTTCTATGAGGTGTTTCCCCTGCCCTTCATGGAGCCGGGCCGGCTGCTTTCCCTGTTTGAAAACCGGGTCTCTGAGGTGATCGTGGGCATGACCCTGTGGTCCCTGTTCCTGCTCCTGTTCAAGTACCTCCACCACCGCCGCCAGCACAGGGTATACCTGGCCTTCCTA
>JAOUPZ010000151.1 GCA_029879595.1 Deltaproteobacteria bacterium
AGGTCATCGCAGAGTCGGAGGACGGGGTGATCATGGCCCTGCGGCACCGGGAACTGCCCATCGTTTCCGTGCAGTTCCACCCGGAGTCCATTCTTACTCTGGCCCAGGAAACCGGCCAGCGGATGATCGAGAACCTGTTCTCGGAGTTCCTGGACGAGGTGTAGGCACACCACACGATATGCCTGCGGCCCTATTGATGCCCTGGAGCGCAGGGGCTACCTGTGATGGGTAATGCAAGGCAGTCGTGCTGGGGGAGGCGATGTCTGTGTGTCTGTGTCTGTGTCTGTGTGTGTGTGGGTGTGGGAGATGTCTGTGGGGGGGGCAACCTGCCCCCCCGGATGCTGATTCGGAAAAATCTCAGGTAGGTAATTCTCAGAAAGGCCCTCGGGTTTAAACCCGAAGGCCGTTCTGTCTCTTAGCTGTCTTTGAGCTGTCCTTTAGCGGATGGTAATTTCCTGCGGGTTGGACTTGACCGTGCCAATGGCCATTTCCACCTTGGCTTTACCTTTTGCCGCGTTCGCAGGCACTCGCACCTGAATCCTGGTGTTGGTCCAACTGATCACCTCAGCCTTGGTGTTGTTGATCAGAACCTCTCCACCAAGCTTCTTGGAGCCGAACCCAAAGCCCACCAGCCTCAATAAGGACCCCTGGCTGACAGTGTCCGGGAAGGCCGCCTTCAGGGTTGGTTTGGCGTCATCCAGCAGTATGATCGCCACATCATTGGCGGACTTGCCACTGCTGGCATACACGGAAACCATGTATTCTCCCGGCAACGCTTCCTTCGGCATCAGTGCGGTAACCGCGTTATTGCTCCAGGACTTGATGTCCGCATCAAACTTCTTGTTGGGTGAGGTGACAACCACCTTGTTGTCCCTGCCCGCCGAACCGAAGTTCGCACCCTGAATGGAGATTTCTCCACCCGGGCCGATAACTGCGGGTGCAATGGCTTTCATCAACGGACGATGGGCCACATTCACGCTGGTCGAGCCGGATTTACCGCCCGGAGTGTTTACCGCGATGTTGATGCTGCCGGGCTTTTCAAAGAACTCATAGGCCAGGCGGACCTCAATGGTGTCATTGCTCCAGTAAACAACCGGCAGCTTCTTCACCCCGTCCTTGTGGGAAAATGACACATGGGAGGCCATCTGGCTCAGGTAATCACCAAAATTGGAGCCCTTGATCGTCATGATCTCATCCACAAGATATTTGTTCTTGTCGATGCTGGCGATGGACGGGGCCTTGCCGGGCAGTTTGGCAACCTGCTTGATGTTGTTGCCATGGCAACCAAAGCACATGTCGTTGTCCTTCACATGTGGCTCGATGTTGTGCAGGATGTTCTTCCCGTGGCAGTTCTGACAGCCGCGAATATCGAATTCATCCTCGGTCTGATGGCAGAATGTGCAGGTTTCCAACCCCGTGTCGTGGTGATTGTCTTCCGGGGTTTTAATGTTATAGGCAAGACCTTTGGGCGCTTCGTCTGTGCCGGCATGGCAGTTGGAGCATGACTCCACACTGGGCGTAATGGACGTGATGGCGCTGGTGTTTTTTTCCTCCGCGCCAACATCGGTCACCAGTTCCTCGCTGTGACAGGCGCTGCATTTGCCGTTGCGTGCGTAATCGGTCTTGTGGTGCCAGCTTTTCTCGTGGCACTCGACGCAGTTGTGCTGCACGGTTACACCGAAGTCATCTTCACTGCCTGTGCGCAAGGCGGTCTTGGTGATGAATTTGCCGGCCTTGGTCATTTTTTCCAGGCCCGCCGGGTTCACCACCTCGTGGCAGTCCTGACATTGCCGTTCAATGGCGCGCTGGGTTTCGTGGTGCCTGTCGGCCATGCTGTTTCCATGGCAACTGCGGCAGTCACCTTCCTTCAGGTTTGCATAATCCGAATCGTATATGCCCAAATCCTGGGGCGCATTGTCCATGATAACAACGCCCGGTTTCTTTTTGGAATCTTCCGATTCATCATCGTCCTGGTCTGCCGACGCCGGGCCGGATGCTTTTGCCCCGGTGGCTCCCGGTTCGGAGGTGTTGACCTTGGCGATGACTTGGTTGTTGTTCACCGCATTAGTGGAATCGCCTGTTTTACCACGCTGGATCTTTACCACGCCTACGGTAATGGCCATGATCAGAATGCCCAACGATATCAAGATGGTTCTGCTGTTCAAATTCAATGGTAGTCCTCCATTCCCAAACGCAAAATATTTCTGTGTAAATTAAATAGCTTCAAAAACTGGTATCTTCGGCTATCCCCACTGCAAAGGCTTTACTACCCGGAATTATACATCTTAGATTATATTTGCCTGCAAATGTCAATGATTCAGCCCTGGTCCAAGGGGAAATTTATTAAGATAATCCCATTTCCGTCACAGGCGATTCCAGAGTGCCGTAAACCCTTCCGGGAAGACACCGGCCAGAGCTTTGACTTGGCAAGGATAATTTTCTTTGGAAAACCCTCCTGCGACAGTTTTGGATAAAAAGTTACCGGGTCCGGGGGGCTGATTACCTCACCCTGGGGGGAAAAAAATAAAAAGGCGGATATGTATCCTCCTGAACCGAAAAATCAACCGCCTGCTCCTACGAATATATTTTGACGTTATGGCGCTGAAATGACAGGCTTACAAGAATAAGGTCAAAAAGCAATCGCTGGTTTTTCCGGAAGGCTTGTCCCATTTAATCCGGCTGACGTTATGTGTTTTCCAGACATTACTTCAGACCAGTGGGTTTCGTCCCCGGCGGCCCATGGCTGGCGTGACCTGCCGATTAATTTGAAGTTTGGCGGGAAAAAATATTTTAAGCAGAGTTAAGAAGGCGGTTCTGACTTGAGCAAAATGGCCATTATATCAGGCATGAAAGGGCTGCTGGCCACCGGATGCGGGCTGCTGCTGCTGGTCTCGGCGGCTGCCGCCCAGGAGGCCGGGGGAGTAAACGCCGACGCGCTGGCGGCGGTGGTTCCCCCCGATATTCTCGCGGAACTTAAGGTTGTGGAGGAGGACGGGCGCAGGCTGGTGGAGGCCTCCCTGGGGCAGGTGCTGCGGATGGCCCTGGAACGCAATCAGGCCCTGGAGGCGATCCGGATGGAGGAGCAGCTTGCCGAAAGCCGCCTGACCGCGGCCCGCTCGACAAACCATCCCACCCTCACCAACTCCCTGTCCCATACCCGTTCGTTGAGCGCCTCGGCCTCCAGCTCGGGGGACTACCTGAGTCTGTACGGCTCAAACGCCACCACCCTGAACTCCACCTATTCCAAGAAGCTTTCCAGCGGCGTCACCATGGGACTCAGCTACACCGAGACCCGTTTGCGCAGCCAGTCGGGGAGCATTCCGGCGGAGGGGGAGGACCCGGTGCTGGGCCCGGCCGGAGACTGGTGGGACACCAGCGCCCTGAAGGGCTCGGTGAACATCCCCCTGGGCAAGGGCCTGGGCAGCGCGATTAACGATCTGTCAGCCTCGCGGAGCGAGGTAGGGCTTTCGGCAACCCGGGTGCAGGTGGGCAGCCAGATCCAGGCCCTGCTGGCGCGTATCGCCTCCACCTACTGGGATCTGGTGGGACTGATCGAGGTGCGCCGGATTCAGGCCGACGCGGTGAAGCTCAGCGAAACCCTGCTGGCGGACAACCAGGCCCGGCTGGCCACCGGGGTGCTGAGCCCCATGGACGTGCAGGTGACCCGCACACAGCTGGCCCGGGACCGGCAGCGGCTGCTGTCGGTCCGGCTGGATGTGCTGCGCATCGAGGACCAGGTGCGGGCGCTGCTGGGCCTGGAGGCCCTGAGCGAATACGGCCTGAAGCCCCGCGATGTACCCGAGGCGCGCCGGCTCGACTATGACCAGAAGGCGCTGCTGGGCAAGGCGCTGGCCAGCGACCCGGATGTGCTGGGATTGCAGTCGGCCCTGGAACTGAACAATCTGGACATGGTCGAATCGCGGAACAATGACCGCACCGACCTGGACCTTGACCTGTATTACACCTTCTACGGCTACAGCTCCGACCCCCTGGGCGGGGTCTCCCAGTTCTCGCAGACCAAGACGGACGGATACGGGGTCACCCTGACCTGGACGGTGCCGCTGTTTGACCATTCCATCCGCGAGAGCATGAACCAGCGTTCCCTGGAACGCCAGCAGCTGGAGCTTCAGCTGAGCAGCCTGCGCTCGGACCTTACCGTGCGGTTGCAGTCCCTGCTCGGGCGCATCAACCTGGCGGAAAAGGAAGTGGAAACCGCCCGGATCACCGTGAGCCTGGTGGAGGAACAGCTTCAAAACGAAATCGAGCGGTTCCGGCTGGGCCAGAGCACCAGCTTCAGGGTCTCCCAGGCCCAGCAGGATGCGGCCCAGGCCCGGGTGGACGAGATCCTGGCCCGGGTCAGGTTCGAGAAGAACTATCTGGAACTGCTGGTGCTCACCGGCACTTTGCTGCCTGAATTCAATCTTTGACGAAGGGGTCTGTTTTGCCTGACCAGTCACTGCGAAAAAACCTGCCGGCCGCCCGGCTGGCGACCCTGTTTTTGTCCGTGCTTCTGCTGGCCGCCCCGGCCCTGAGCGGCTGCGGGGGCAAGGATGGCCCGCCCGAAGAAAAACCGGCTGACAGCAAGGCTGCTTCCTCAGGAAAGCAGGAGGCCAGCCCGGCCGGAGACAGGCGCCAGACCAAGGTGGAAACCATGCTGATCCAGCCCCGCGACCTGGCGGTGGTGAATATCTACATCGGCAACCTCAAGCCGGCCGACCGGGTGGAACTGCGCTCGGAGCTGGAAGGGGTGGTGGAAAAGCTGGATTTCGAGGAATCACAGAAGGTCGGCAGCGGGGAAATCCTGGCCAACATATCGACCTCCACCCAGCAGGTGCAGCGCGATCTGGCGGAATCGGATTTTCAGCTGGCCGACACAAAGTACAAACGGGACCAGGAACTTTTCAAAAAAAAGCTGATTTCATCGTCCCAGCTTGATGAATCGCGCAATATCAGACAGCGGGCTTTTTTCAACCTGCAATTGGCGCGCATAAACCTCAACAAGTCCATCCTGAAGACCCCCATCAACGGGGTGGTGAAAACCAGGGCCGTCAGCAGGGGCGAATTCGTCAACAAGGGTCAGCTTATCGCCGAGGTGCTGGACACCAGCCGGCTGCAGGCCAGCATAAGCGTGCCCGAACGGGAGATCAGCCTGCTGAAGGCCGGCATGGCCGTGGAGATCAGTCTGGACGCCCTGCCCGGAAAAACCTTTCCGGGGCATGTGCTCACCATCGGCCTGGAGGCCGATGTCCGCAGCCGGACCTTTCCGGTGGATGTGGAACTGGAGAACCAGCAGGAACTGCTCCGGCCCGGCATGCTGGCCAGGGTGCGGATTGAGCTGGAAAAGCATTCCGGCCAGGTGTTGATTCCCAGGCACGCCGTGGTGGAGCGGGTGGACGCCAGGATCGTCTTCGTGGTGGAAAACGGCCAGGCCTGGCAGCGCACCATCAGCCTTGGTTCCGGCAATGAAAACGAGGTGCAGATCACGGGGGGTCTGAAATTCGGGGACCGTCTGGTGGTCACCGGGCATCAACGGCTCTCCGACGGAGACCCGGTGCAGGTTCACCGCGAGCTGGCCGTGGAGGAACAGCCGTCCGGTCAGCCCCAGGAGGGTGAAACCCCTTCCGAAACCAGATAGAACGCACCCTTTCCGCCTGCCGAGCCCTGCGCCATGAACCCTTCCCACATAGCAATCCGCAATCCGGCCACGGTCTATATCCTCACCCTGATGCTGTTCATCATGGGGATAATGTCCTACCGCAGCATGCCCCGCGAGGCTCAGCCCGATATCCAGATTCCCCTGCTGATTGTCAGCCTGCCCTTTCCCGGGGCTTCGCCGGAGGATGTGGAGGCCCTGGTGACCCACAAGGCGGAGATGGCCCTGCAGAACCTGGACAGCCTCAAGGAAATCAAGTCCACCTCCGCCGAGGGGGTCAGTTCCATCCGGCTGGAGTTCCACCTGGGGTTCGATGTGGACGATGCGCGGGTAAAGGTGCGTGAAAAGCTGGACAGCATCATCCCCGAGCTGCCCGACGATGTTGAGGACCCCATTATCACCGAGATCAACTTCTCCGACACCCCCATGCTGATGGTCAACCTGGCCGGGGACGTGGGTCTGGTGATGCTGAAGGAAGTGGCCGAGGACCTGAAGGACGATATCGAGGGCATCCCCGGCATCCTGGAGGTTAACCGGGCGGGGGGGCTGGAGCGGGAGATCAAGGTCTATGTGGACCCCCAGAAGCTGCTCTACTATCAGCTCTCCCTGAACCAGGTGGTGAACGCGGTGGAGCGGGAGAACACCAATATCCCCGGCGGTACGCTCACCATGGGCCCCACCAAATACCTGATCCGGGTTCCCGGGGAGTTCAAGAGCCCCCTGGAGATCAACGATGTGATCATCGCCGCGCCCGGCCAGCAGCCCATTTTTGTCAGGGACGTGGCCCGGGTTGAGTTCGGGTTCCGGGAGCAGACCAGCCATTCCCGCATGGACGGGCAGGACTCGGTTTCTCTGGTGGTGATAAAGCGCAGCGGGGAGCACCTGCTGGAAATCCGGGATCGTATCAAAAAGCTGGTGGCCAGTTATGAAGGGGAGTACCAGGGGCGTATCCGGTTCACCTTGCTGGCCGACCAGGGGGTGTTTGTGGGCCGCATCGTCCGGGACCTGGAAAACAACATCATCACCGGGTTCCTGCTGGTTTTCGTCACCCTGCTGATGGTTATGGGTCTGCGCAACTCCCTGTTCGTGGCCGCCGCCATTCCGCTGAGTTTTCTGCTGACCCTGATCTGCCTGGAGATGCTGGGGTTCACCCTGAACTTCGTGGTGCTGTTCAGCCTGATCCTGGCCCTGGGGATGATGGTTGACAACGCCATCGTGGTGGTGGAGAACATCTTCCGCCACGCCCAGTCCGGCAAGGGGCGGGTGCAGTCCGCGCTGGAGGGCATCAGCGAAGTGGCCGTTCCGGTGACCACCTCCACCATCACCACGCTGGTGGCCTTTGCGCCCATAATATTCATGCCGGGCATTCCGGGCGAGTTCATGAGCTATCTGCCCAAGACCCTCATCATCGCCCTGTCTTCCTCGCTCTTCGTGGCCCTGGTGGTCAATCCGGTGATCTGCGCCACCCTGATGAAGCAGTCCGGCACCGGTTCGCAGCCTTCCGCCGAGGAGACGCAGGACGAAGTGCGCATGATCGAGAACTCCCGCTGGCTTCTGCTTTACAAGAAGGTGCTTACCTGGCATCTGGACCGGCGCTGGCGGGTCATCCTGGCCACCAATGTGTTCTTCTTCCTGATAACCGGCCTGTATATCGGCACGACACTTATCCGCAAG
>JAOUPZ010000152.1 GCA_029879595.1 Deltaproteobacteria bacterium
CACTTTATACCGCAGATTCCCACTGTGTGTATGCAGTGCTTCCACTGTGTGTATGCAGTGCTTCCACTGTGTGTATGCAGTGCTCTCACTGCGTGTTCCCACTGTGTGTATGCAGTGCTCTCACTGCGTGTTCCCACTGTGTGTATGCAGTGCTCTCACTGCGTGTTCCCACTGTGTGTATGCAGTGCTCTCACTGCGTGTTCCCACTGTGTGTATGCAGTGCTCTCACTGCGTGTTCCCACTGTGTTTAAGCACTGCCTGTCTGGCGCTGCCGCTCCGCCCTGTGTGTTCATGCGGCGCCTTCATACAGCAAACCGGGCAGGTTTCCCCGCCCGGTTCCAGTCTTTCTGACAAAAGCCCTGCCGGTAATCAGTTTCCGAACTTCAGCTTCAGATTACCCTGATACAGGTTGTCAAGCGCATCGCCGATATTGGTATCGACATCCGGAGACGCACCAGTTGATTCATCGATGCTTACCGGTTCGGCTTTTTCTTCCTGGGCGTTTTCAATTTCCTTCTCGGTCACAATGCCTGCATCAACCAGTCCCTCCTGGCCCGGAATTATCAGAGCCATTCGCGAGTTGGCGGGCGGAGCGTCCAGGTTGGAAGCCGCAAAAGCCAGTTTCACCGATTCGGGAGCGGGGGCGGGAGCAGTAGCCTGAATCCCCTGCGCGGCAAAGGACACCATCCCCGGAGAAACATCCCGGGTGGGTCCGGTGAGTCCCGTCAGCATGGGGAAGTGATCTTCGGAAATTATCAGCGTCTCGCCCTGGGTGCCCACAGAAGAACGATAGTCGGTTCCCTTGACACCAATGGTGGCAGTGGCGGTCTTGACGTTGAAGCGCTCGCCGCCGGTCAGGCCCTTGATGGAAGCCTTGAACCTTCCGAACAGCATGCGGGCCGAACCCTTGTCCTCACGTCTTTCCCATGGCTTTACATGGAAAACGGCGTTGGCCCCCAGGGTCAGCGTGGCCTTCTCATTGGAAACAAGCTTCACCGATGAGTTGTTGCGGACCCGAAGCAGGTCTTCCTCCATCACGGTGGTGGGGCCTGAGTTTTGATCAACCTTGATCCGTTGACCTTTTCTGAGAATCAGCAACTCCCCCTTCTCGACTTCTGCCTCACCATAGGTGTTGGCGGCCCACAACGAGGTTGCGGCCATAAGCAAAAGTGACAGGAGCACCGCCAATTTCATTGAAATCCGTGCGTCCATCATCTTCTCTCCTTAAAATCTTTCATGTGTTCTGGGTGGAAGCCCTGCCTTGCGGGGCAATTTCCGCTCCAGGTGTTAATGCAGGCCCGGGGCCATCGGCCCCAGCCTTTAATCAGTTCCCACTACACTTACTTCCTCATCCGAGGTGCGCCGAATGTTTCAGCGGCGGTTTTCCCCGGGCCATATCAATATCTTGGCTGGAACAGCCTGACTCGGACCACCGGGGGCCACCTCCCTTCGGGAACCCTGATGGGCTTTTTAGCGCCCTCAAAACGGTGAGCCACGGGTCTATTCCAACCCCTTTACCATATTATCGCATAATTCCCAAAAGTAAACTGAAAAATATTCCCAATATTATTTTGTTTTCCCTGACTCCGGCAGGCAAAAAAGGCGAGGATTGCAAAAACATGACGGGCCAAATTAGTATAATCAGATACCATGGCCACCCGAAACAGGCCCAAGATCGCGGACAGCACAAAAAAGAGCTGCGCCAGGAGGTTCCGGGCACCGCAGGAAATCTTATTGAGCGCCAGAAGAAATGCCCCTGATAGAAGCGGAAAACATCAGCAAAAGCTACCTGGGAATGCTGCCCGTTCTGGAAAATTCCAGCTTCCGGATAGAAAGCGGGGAGTTTTTCTATCTGACCGGGGTAAGCGGCGCCGGCAAGACCACGGTGTTCAAGTTATTAATGCTGATGGAGCGGCCGGACACCGGGCGGGTGAGCTTCGACGGTCAGGATATTACGCTGCTGGAGACCCGGAACAGGTCGCTTCACCGGCGTCGCATCGGGATGGTGTTCCAGGACTACCGGCTCCTGGACAATGAGACCATCGAGGAAAACGTGGCCATTCCCCTGCGGGTGGGCGGACACCGGGGGCCGGGCCTGCGCCGCCAAACAGAAAACCTGCTGGAGCAGGTGGGGCTGGCGGACCGCCGCCGGGAAAAGGTGCTGGGATTGTCCGGCGGGGAAAAGCAGCTTGTTTCCATAGCCCGGGCGCTGTCTTTCAATCCCGGGGTGTTTTTCGCCGATGAGCCCACGGGAAACCTGGACCAGAGCATGGCGTTCCGGGTGATGGACCTGATCAAGGAAATTCACCGCAAGGGGGCCACCGTGATTGTGGCCACCCACGATCTGAACCTTATCCGGACCTTCCGGGCGCGGACCCTTTTGATAAAAGACCGCCGGATACACGAGGTCCGCCTTGCGGATTCACAGCCAAGCCTTTAAACAGATCATGACCCCGCGTCAGTGCGGGCCTGACTGGGCCATTGCCAGGGACGGAACCAAAGCATGACGGGAAACGGATGAACATACGGTATGGATTTTCGCGGGCGGTGCGCTCCCTGCTCACCAACTGGGTTGTGAGCCTGAACAACGTGCTCATTCTCACCGCATGCCTGTCCGTGCTGGGGATGGTGATCCTGGTATATGCGAACATAATTCATTTCTCCCAGATCTGGCTGGCCAATACCAACGTTTCCATATTTCTCAAGCCCCAGATTAGCGCGGAGGACCGCACCGTTCTGCTGGAGGAGGTCCGCAAACACCGCTTTGTCAGATCGGCCGTTTTGATCACCCCGGACAAGGCCCTGGAGGAACTGGCCGAAAAACTGGGGGCCGAGCATTCGCTGCTGTCCGGTTACAAGGACGATGTGCTTCCGTATGTGATCGACCTGGAGGTGTTCTATGAATACCGGGAAAAGGTGGGGGAGCTGGCGGCAGCCTTTTCCGCCCGAGATACAGTGAGCGAGGTGGTATATGCGGAGCGCATGCTGGACCAGGTCAAGACATTCTTCAGGATCGTCCAGGGCATGGGCTGGTTTTTCATCGCGCTGATCCTGGTTTCCTACTACCTGGTGATCTCCCACGCCACCCGGCTGTCACTGCACTCCAGACGCGAGGAAATCGAAATACTCAACCTGGTGGGGGCCACACGGGGGTTCATTCGCTCCTCATTTGTGGTGGAGGGCATCCTGGTGTCCCTGTCCGGGTTTCTGCTGGCCCTGGGGGTGATCTGGCTGTGCAACCTGCTCCTGGTGCAGGGGCTATCCCAGGATGAACTTACAGCGCCGGTGGGGGCCGGGGCGGTGTTCTTTCCCCTGGCCCACCTGGGCAGCGCCCTGGGGGGCGCGCTTGTGCTGGGCGGTTTCAGCTCGTTTTTATCGGTGAACCGGGTCCTGCGGGAGCTGGAACCATGAGATTCGTGCGGATATTCACCCCCTTGCTGCTGGCGGTCTTTCTGGCGGGAGAACCGGCCCCGATGCGGGGTGAGGAAACCCAGGATTTCAACAGTCAGGCAGAGATTCAGCAGCAGCGCCGCCAGATGGAACAGCTGGTGGTGGAAAAGGCCCAGATCAGGGAAAAGCTGGGGTACTTCAAGTCGATGGAAGCGGAACTGGCCACCGAGGTGGAGCGCCTGCGGGAACTGGTGGCCTCGTCCGGCGCACGCAAGAAAGAGCTGGAAGAAAAGATCGCCGGCCTGGAAAAGGATCAGCGCAAATCCGCCTCGGAACTGGCCGCCAACAGATCCAGGCTGAGGCGACACCGCAGACTGGTGAACGCCCGGCTGGGCCGGCTGTACCGGGTGACGAGGCAGAGCCAGGCCCAGATTCTGTTTCAGACCGTCCGGTTCCGCACCTTCGCCCGGGACGCCCGCATGCTTTCCCTGCTGCAGGAGCACGACCGCAGGCTGATCACCGAGTACGAGGAACTGGTCGAAAAGACCTCCCGCGACCAGGATGCGCTGACCCAGACCATTGAGCAGCAGAAAAAAGTGCGGGAAGAAATGGACCAGGAGGACAAGCTGCTGGCCGAAAGACAATTGTATCTCCAGAACTCCATCCAGGACATGAAACGCAACCGGGAACTTTATAATAAGTACCTGTCGGACATGGACGAGATGATCGAGAGCATGGAAACGGCCATCAAGCGGATTGAGGCCGCCCAGGCCAGCCAACAGGCGGCCCCGAAAGACCCGGGTGAGCTGAAAGGGCGGCTGCCATCACCGGCCAGAGGCAGCATCCTGGCCCGGTTTGGCGAGCAGGACCCCCGCTATGAGCTGAAAAAGTTCCAGCGGGGCCTGGTGCTGAAGGTGGATAAAGGCGCGGACATAAAGGCGGTGGCTGCGGGGCGGGTGGTGCACGCCGGGCCATTCCGGGGATATCAGCAACTGGTGGTGGTTGATCACGGCGGGGGGCTGTTCAGCGTATATGGCCACCTGGAGAACCTGCAGATCAACCAGGGAGCCTCTGTGTCCCAGGGAACCACGCTGGGGCGCCCCATCTTCCAGGAGGCCGACGACAGCCACAATCTGTACTTTGAAATACGCTACGACGGCAGCCCGGAGGACCCCCTGGAGTGGCTGGCACCGGACAGCCTAAAGGACTAGCTCTTCAGGGCCGGGTCTTTCTGACCAGATCCTATGGATCATGTCCGGTGGCGGAGATGTGTGGGAATCGAACCCACCCAAGACAGTGTTAATGCCTCGCGCACGGGTTTGAAGCCCGGGGAGCCCACCAGTGACTCATCCATCTCCGTGCTGCCTGGGCCGCTTGATATTGCGGCCCGGTCTGTTTATTCAGTCTATCAGATCCTATCTAACCGCACCCGGCTCCGGCGGGCAATGGGCGGCTGCTTTCCGCCGGTTGCGTCCGCTCCGCTAGCGCCTGGCAAACCAGGCCCTGCCGGCGATATACAGAAACAGCCCGCCGCCGACAACGGCCAGCAGCCCCCCCAGACCGGCAATGCCCAGACCGACCACCTCTCCGGTGGAGCGCAGGGTCTGCTCGTTTCCAAAGTTCTTGCGCCCCAGGCCGTGCATGCCGGCATAGGCGAAGCCGATCACGAATATGACCTGGCCCAGCCCGTAAATGGCGGGCTGCATGGCGGAAAGGCGGAGCAGGCGCGGGCCGGGTATGCTCATGCCGAAGCGCTCCAGCAGCAGATAGCTGGCGGCCATGTAGGCCACCGTCACCGAGCCGATGGTGGCATGATAATGCGCCGGAATGAGGGTATTGGAGCCGGAGATCATCGCCCCCAGGGCGAAGCCCAGCAAAAGCAGGATGGCGCTCCACAAAAACCCCTGGAACGGGGCGGAACGAAGAGCCCCCTGGGGCAGCGCCCCGGCGCGGCCCTGGCGGATAAATGCCGCCAACACGGCCAGCAGCACCAGGGAGGGCACCGGCCAGGTGCCCCAGCGCATCAGATCCACGAACCCGGTGACGTACCTGTGGTGCATGGGCCCGCCATACAGGAAGTACAGCGACCCCAGGGCGGCCAGCAGCAGGGCTCCGAACAGCAGCCCGGGCGCGCGGCCCGTCAGGGGCGCAGTGGGCAGCACCCGCCCCAGCAGCAGCAGCCAGACCGATATGAGCACGGACACGTTCACCAGCTGGAATATATGGCCCACGCCCCAGAACACCGTGTTGTAGTAGCCGAAGGAGTCCAGTTCGCGGCTGGTCAGCGCCAGGGCCACGGCAAAGGCGATCATCCCCATGAAGTATATGGCCACGCCCACGCGCAGGCCCTGCTGGGACGCCTGGGGAAGGAAGTCCCCGCCGGCGGCGGCCTCCGGCGATCCGCCTTCCGGGTCTCCCAGCAGCCGGCGGTCGATGAAGGTGAAGCTGACCGCCAGCAGAAAGACCGAGATGCCGGCCAGAAACAGGGGATGATCCACCGCGGGGAAGAAGTTGGACAGCACGGGGTCCACGCTCATCATGAACCCGCTGGCCACGAATACGGCTATGCCCAGCAGCCCCAGCGCCAGAAAGGTCCGGCCCCGGGCCGCGCCGGGAATCATCAGAAACAGCGCCGTGAACATCGCGAAGCTCCAGCAGCCCAGGGTGAGGTTCACATGGACGATGAGGCTCTTTTTCACGAAGAACGGGTCCTGGATCAGCTGGCTGATTATGGGAACCCGGCCCACCACCAGCATCAGGGACAGCAGCCCTCCCAGAAGAAGCGAGCCCAGCGCCACCCCCAGCCAGTCCCGGGCGGCGGCTTCGGTGGCCGCCAGGCCTCCCCCTCGGGCGGTGGTGGTGTGGGCGGGGGTCTGACTTGGTTCTGTCTGCATGGCTCGGTCTGCTGTTCTCTTGGGCTCTAAGGTTTGATCTACAATGTTTGATCTACAAGGTTCGGGATACAGGGATACAGCTTGATCTACAAGGCTTGATCTACAAGGTTCGGGTTATCAATGTCCCTTCAAATGGCACCAGCATATGGCACCAGCATATGGCACCAACTAATAGTTCGGCAAATAATTCGGTCAGAATGACTGACAGTCCCCAGGACCAGACCGGAATCAACAAAAACACAGTGATCGCAGGACGGTTCACAGGGCCGCAGATTTTTTTTGGCCCGGCCCCGCAGCCTTTTCATCGACAATATCCCGGATGGCGGCATCCTACAAGGGACACGGCAACGGGAAAGAACCACGCCAGACAGATTGGTGGCTCCGACCGTCAGTCCATGGCAATGACCAGCTTGCCCCGGACAAGTCCTTTCTCCAGCAGGCCCAGGGCCTCGGGCACCCCCTCCAGGGGCAGGGTACGCTCAATGACCGGCTTCACCTGGCCGGCCTGAAGCAGCTCCGCCAGCTGTTCCATGTCGGCTGATTTGCTGACATAGGGCAGGATGCGCATTTTCTTGCCCGCCCCAAGGGCTTTCAGGGCCAGCCCCCACAGCAGATGTTCCAGCAGCCAGGGTATTACGCCCCCCACCGCCACGAATGTCCCGCCCGGGGCCAGGGCCCGCCTGTATTTCAGCGCCGAGCCCCGGACATTACAGTCCACGATCAGATCGTACTGCTGGCCCTGGCGGGTGTAGTCGCAGGAGGTATAATCCAGCACATGGGCGGCGCCCAGGGAACGCAGCATATCCAGCTTGGAGCCATGGTCCACCCCCGTCACCTCGGCACCCCAGGCGCGGGCCATCTGCACGGCAAAGGTCCCCACGCCCCCGCCCGCGCCGTTTATCAGCACCTTCTGCCCGGGTTGCACCGGGGCGAAGCTCCGCAGGGCCTGCAGCGCCATCTGCCCCGCCTGGGGCAGGGCGGCCGCATCCACGAACGACAGGGGTGGGGGCTTTTTTACCAGAAGGTCGGCCCGGCGGT
>JAOUPZ010000153.1 GCA_029879595.1 Deltaproteobacteria bacterium
GAAATCGAGGCCCTGGACTGACACGCGGACTCCCTGCTGCCCGGCCTTGCGGCCTTGGGCTGGCCACTGCTGCCCGGCCTTTCGGCCTTGGGCTGGCCACTGCTGCCCGGCCTTTCGGCCTTGGGCAGGTGCCGGAAGCTACTCGCGCTGGACGCCCCCCATGGGAGTGGGCTGGTAGTGCCGCATCCTGAAGGCCAGGAACTCCCCCAGCACCTTGCGCGAATAACCGGGCATGACCAGGCGGGATACAGAGCCCAGCTTCAGGGCCTCCTCCGGGTTCATGAGCTCCCGCTCATAGCGCTGGGTAAGCTCCATCATGCGCAAGTCCCGCTTGCGTGAGGCCCCCTCCTCGTCCTCGGCCCGGTCGCGGTGGAATTCGGCCATGATCTTCTTGTATTCATCCTTGTAGATGAACTGTCGTCCGGCCGGGCCCATCACGGCTATCCGGGCCGTGGGAAGGGCGAACACCGCATCGGCCCCCGTGGGGTAGTTGTTGTACGAGGCATAGGCCCCGCCATAGGCATTGCGAACGATCAGGGTCAGCCGGGGTACCCTCAGGTCCACGATGGCGTCCAGGAACTCGCGCCCGGCCTGGACTATCCCCCGGCGTTCCTGCTCGGAGCCGGGTGCGAATCCGGTAACATCCTCGATGAAGATCATGGGGATGTTGTAAAGGTTGCAAAACCGGATGAACCGGGTGCCCTTGCGCGAGGCGTCCACGTCTATGTAGCCGGAGTTGAAAGCCGAGTTGTTGGCCACAAAACCCACCACAATGCCCCCCATGCGTCCGTAGGCGGTGACCAGATTGCGCGCCCGGCGCGGCTGTATCTCGAAGAAATCGCCATGGTCCACCAGCTGCTGCAGAAACAGTGTGATGTCGAAGGGCGTGTTGAACCCGGAGTTGGGGGTCGTCAGCACGCGGTGCATCAGGATGGACTCTTCCTCCATGAAGGTGTCCAGCGGGTCCGAGGTGGGCAGAATGGGCGAAAGGCTCCGGTTGTTGTTGGGCAGATAGTCCAGCAGCTTCACAGCCAGCCGCAGGGCATCGGTTTCCGTCCTGGCCGTGAGGTCCACCACCCCGGTGGCCGAGTGCACCTTGGGGCCGCCCAGATCATCGGCGGTAATATCCTCCCCCAGGGACTCGCGCACCACATCGGGCCCGGTCAGCCCGAAGAAGGTGTTTTCCGGCTGTATGACGTAGGAACCCTGCCGGGGCAGGTATGAGCCCCCGCCGGCGTTGTATCCGAACATGAGCATGATGGAGGGAACGACCCCGTTGATCCTGCGCATGGCGGTGAACGCGGTGGCGTAGCCGTCCAGGCCCCCCACACCGGAGGGCACATAGGCCCCGGCGGAATCGTTCATGCCGATCACGGGGATTCCATTTTCGGCCGCCATGTAAAGCAGCTTGGCCAGCTTGGCGCCGTTGGTGGCGTCCATGGAGCCGGCCCGCTGGGTGAAGTCATGGCCGTACAGGGCCACGTCCCGCCCGTTGATGTTCAATATGGCCGTGACGATGGAGGCTCCGTCCAGGTTTTCCCCCCAGTTCTGGAACAGTATGTTGGGCTCGTACCGGGTGAGGACGCGGATGCGCTCCTGCACGGTCATCCGTCCCTTGGAATGCTGCTGGCGGATCCTGGCTATTCCGCCCAGGGCCAGGGGCTTTTCCATGAGCTGGCGGCCCCGGGCCATTACGGCGTCATACTCCGAGGGCCTGTCAGAGGCCCCCGCAGGTTTTTCTTCCCTGCTTTTGCCGAGGGGATTATCCAGGCGGTATGTCTGCCCGCCATTCCGGCCGGCCTGCTGTTCTTTTGCGGGATCTTGGTTCTGGAACTGCGTCATGGCTGTCCGGTCTCCTCGCTAAGCACCTGTTTCCATGGCTGCGGGTGCCGCCGCCGTGGGTTTATTTACTGGTTTGGTGTCATATCATCCAACGCCCGGGGGATAAATATCAAGTCCCCGCTCAGCTTCCCGCCTGCATCCGGCACCGGGGGCGGTTCAGCGGCCCTTGAACACGGGCGGGCGCTTTTCCATAAAGGCCTTGATGCCCTCCCGCGAGTCATCCGTGCCTGCCGAGTCTACTATCCCCCGAGCCTCCAGCTCAAGCTGTTCCTCCAGTCCGTGGAACAGGCTGCCCAGAAACAGTTCCTTGGCCCGGGCAAAGGCGGCGGTGGGCCCTTCGGCCAGTGCGCGGGCCTGCTGCCGGGCGGTTTCCAGAAAGTTCGCCGCGGGCAGCACCCGGTTCACCAGCCCCCATTCCAGGGCCTCTCCGGCGCTGAGCACCCTGTTTTCCAGATACAGCTCCATGGCCCGGTGGTATCCCACCAGCCGGGGAAGGTGGTAGCTCAGGGAACCATCGGGCGAAACACCGATTCGGGAATAGGCGCAGGTAAACAGGGCCTCCTCGCATGCCAGCACCAGGTCGCAGCCCATGGCCAGCGAGAAACCGGCTCCCGCGGCCACGCCGTTCACGGCGGCCACGGTGGGCTTGGGCAGGCGCACCAGCCGGGTCACGGCATCGTGAAACCCGCCTACCAGGCGTTCGATAAACCGGGCCGTGCCCTCACCGGCGGCGGCATCGTGGAAAGACTTCACATCGCCCCCGGCGTGAAAGGCCGGCCCGGTACCCGTGACCAGCAGGGCTCTGCAGCTGTCGTCGCCGGCCACCTTTTCCAGGGCATCGTTCAGTTCCCGGGCCATGACGCTGTCCAGCGCGTTGTAGCTTTCCGGGCGGTTGAAGTGCAGTTCGGCCAGGCTGTCTTCCTGGCGGAGAATAATCGTCTGGTAGCTCATCGGGTTCCCCTTGGGCTGCCGGGTGTTGAGAAATAATTCTGTGGGCCGCTAAAACCAGTGCTGCGGCGGATTTGCCCCGCGAAACGGAGCTTTCAAACTGAGGCGTTTATATCACAGGCGGGGGTGCTTTTGGCAGAGTCTCCCCCCGGCGGCTGTACACCGCCGGAAGGTTTGTTTCCCGGTGGGCCCAGCTCAGCTGTTGTGTATCACGGCTTCGACTATATGGCGGGGCTGGCCGGTGATGGCCTCGATTTCCGCAATGGCCAGTCCGCGCTGCACCAGGGAAAGAATGGTCTGGTGGATCTCGTTTTTATTGCCCGTGAGCCGCCCCTGCTCGTCTGAGCGCAGGAAGGGGCTCAAAAAAGGCGCGGAATTATTATCGGCTGATCTGTCCGCAGCGTCATGAGCCGGCTGCCCGTGAAAACGGTCTTCAGCCGGGTCGTGGTCGTGAGTGCCCTGGCTGGCGGCGTGCCGGGCCATCCAGGCCGAAGTACCAAGGGCGACGGATTTTTGAAGCGGTCTGCCTGCGCCGGTTGAATCTTCGGGCCGGTGGGAAGTGCCGGCATCCCGCTGGTCAGGGGCGGCGGTGTACAGGAACTCCTGCTCCGGGGCGCCCTGGGGCGGCCGGGGCTGCGGCTGGCGTGCCGGCGGGGCGGAATTACCCGGAAAGGGCCGGGGCTTTTCCGGCGGGGCGAAATTCCCCGGGAATGGCCGGGACTGGTTCTCTCCGTTGCGCTGGGACTGGTCCAGCACGGTCATAAGGTGCATGCTGATGGCGGCCAGCCGCAGGGCCCTGTCCGCCGCCATGCGGATGCGGTTGGCCGGCGGGCTTTCCTCGTCCAGCACGGCCAGGGCCTGGGCCAGCATTCCGGCGTCGCTCATTACCTGGGCCATCCACTGGCTTACCGTTTCCATATTAAGGGCCACGCCCTTGTCCACCTTGGACATTTCCTGGAAAAACCGGTCTGAGATATGGTTCTCGAACCAGGCGGACTTCCAATCGGGAGTGCGGACTTTCATTGCTTTCCACCACTGGGAAAATGTTGAGGCGCTTCATCGGGCGGGGCCGACCCCGGCCCTGGGACGCACCAATGCCTTGTACTTCAAGACATGCAGATAAGATGCCGTGGAAGGACAGTGCAGGCGCTCCGCCGGCCACCCCGGCCCGCCCTGCGGAAAGGGTGCGGTTTGCGGGTGCTGATTGGTGGAAAATAAATGCGGAAGGGAAGACCGGCAGAGGGGGCTCTGTGGCCCCCTCCCCGGCAGGAATGCGCTCTCAGGCCGTGGCCCGGTTGGCGATCAGGGACTCCACCACGGCCGGGTCGGCCAGGGTGGTGGTGTCGCCCACGTTTTCCACGTCGTTGGCCGCGATCTTGCGCAGAATGCGCCGCATGATCTTGCCCGAACGGGTTTTGGGCAGCGCCGGCGCCCACTGGATGGCGTCGGGGGTGGCGATGGGGCCGATCTCCTTGCGAACGTGCTGCACCAGTTCCTTGCGCAGCTCTTCGGTTTCAGCCACGCCCTGCACCAGGGTCACATAGGCGTAAATGCCCTGGCCCTTGATTTCATGAGGCATGCCCACCACGGCCGCCTCAGCCACCTGGTGGTGGGAAACCAGCGCGGATTCCACCTCGGCGGTGCCCAGGCGGTGCCCGGATACGTTGATCACGTCATCCACCCGGCCCTGAATCCAGAAATAGCCGTCCTTGTCACGGCGGGCTCCGTCGCCGGAGAAATAATAGCCCTTGAACTGGATGAAGTATGTATTGAAGAACCGCTTGTCATCGCCATAGACACTGCGCATCTGTCCCGGCCAGGGGAATTCAATGCACAGGTTGCCCTCGCCCTCGCCCTCGATCCGCTTGCCGTCATTGTCCAGCAGCACCGGGCGCACTCCGAAGAAGGGCCGGGTGGCCGAGCCGGGCTTGAGGGGCGTGCAGCCGGGCAGGGGGGTTATCAGGATGCCGCCGGTTTCGGTCTGCCACCAGGTGTCCACGATGGGCAGCTTCTCCTTGCCCACCACGCGGTAGTACCACATCCAGGCCTCCGGGTTGATGGGCTCGCCCACCGTGCCCAGCAGCCGCAGGGTGTCCAGCTTGCGGGATGTCACCGGCGAATCGCCCTCGCGCATCAGGGCCCGGATGGCCGTGGGGGCGGTGTAGAAAATCTCCACCTTGTGCTTGTCGCAGACGTCCCAGAAGCGGCCCCAGTCCGGGTAGTTGGGCACGCCCTCGAACATCACGCTGGTGGCCCCGTTGGCCAGCGGCCCGTACAGGATGTAGCTGTGGCCGGTGATCCAGCCGATGTCCGCGGTGCACCAGTAGATATCGCCCTGCTTGTAATCGAACACATACTCGTGGGTCAGCGAGGCATAGACCATGTAACCACCGGTGGTGTGCAGCACGCCCTTGGGCTTGCCGGTGGAGCCGGAGGTATACAGGATGAACAGCGGGTCCTCCGCGTCCATTTCCTCAGGGGGGCAGTCGTCGCTGATGTCCCCGGCCTGCATCTCCTCGTGCCACCACAGGTCGCGGCCCTGCACCCAGTTGATTTTGCCACCGGTGCGCCTGACCACGATTACGCCCCGCACTCCGCCGGCCTTTTCCACGGCGGCGTCCACGTTGGCCTTCAGGGGGATTACCTTGGAGCCGCGCAGGCCCTCGTCGGCGGTGATGATGAAATCGCTCCGGGCGTCCTTAAGACGGTCGGCGATGGAGTCCGGGCTGAACCCGCCGAAAATTACCGAATGCACCGCGCCGATGCGTGCGCAGGACAGCACGGCCACCGCCAGTTCCAGCACCATGGGCATGTAAATGGTTACCCGGTCGCCTTTTTTTACGCCGTTCTTTTTGAGCACGTTGGAAAACCGGCTGACCTCGCGGTGCAGCTCGGCGTAGGTCAGGGTCTTGTCCTGGGTGGGCTCGTCGCCCTCCCAGATCAGCGCCGGCTTGTCGCGCAGGGGCCCGTCCAGGTGCCGGTCCAGGCAGTTGTAGCTGGCGTTGAGCTTTCCGCCGATATACCAGGAGTGGCTGGCATTGGGATAATCATGTTCCAGCACCTTGTCCCATTTCTTGAACCAGGTTATCCGTTCCGCCATGCGGCCCCAGAATCCCTCCGGGTCGGATACCGATTCGGCGTACATCTTCTGGTAGGTTGCCTCGTCCAGGGTCCCGTTGCGGGGAAAGTTCGCCGGTATGGGTATCACTTGATCGTTCATTTCCACCTCTTGGCTGGGTTTTGGTTGTTCAGCGTTCAGCTTCCGGCCTGCGCCGGAAAGGCCGGCGGGCCATGTTTGTACATATTTGATACAGCCTCAAATACGGCTTCAATACGGCTTCAATACAGCCTCAGTACAGCCTTAGTGCAGCCTCAACACAATGGGTTCCGGGTTTGCAAAAGGCTCTTGCATGGCCAGCTCCGCCTGGAGGCCAGCCCGGGCCGGCTGCAATCATTTAACTCATGGATAAAATGTAGATAATTCCGGGGAGAATTTCAAATCTGCAATGTCGATTTATATGGATTTACGGCCCTGGCGAAAGCCGGGACAACCTAAAAGCCGGTTCTCTTCCGCCTGCCTCCGCTCTTGGCCTGCCGCCCCTGCTGGAAACACTTTTCTGTTGACAGAAATTTCTACCCAGGATATTAGTTAGTCGTATAACTAATTTTATAAAAAAACTTTCCGCTGGCTTCGGGCCGGCCGGTAAACCCGGATTTTGTGGGCATCACACGGGAGCAGTTATGAAAGAGCACGCAGAAACAAGGGGTTCGGAAGGCGGCGAAACCACCCGGGACAAGCTGCTGGCGGCGGCCCGGGAGTGCCTGCTCAGGTACGGGCACGAGAAAAGCTCGGTGAAAAAAATCGCCCAGGCCGCCGGGGTGAACCACGGCCTGGTGCATCATTACTTCGGCTCCAAGGAGGAGATGCTGGCCCAGGTGCTGGATGTGGAGGCCGCCGAGATTAAAAGACGGGCGCTGTCGGTGAAGCAACGGGCGGATATGGTGCCGGGCTTCGTAACTCCGGAGTGGCTGCGCAATACCGAGCGGATGCAACTGCTGGCGGAGTTTTTCGCCATGGCCCGCCACGCGCCGCTGGTGGCGGAAAAACTTCGCGAGATTCTGCCGGACCGCCGGAAGATGCTCATGCAGGCCTGGGGAATGGATGATGCCATGGCCGCCCTGGTGCAGGGGGTGGTGTTCGGGCTGGGCGTGCAGAAATCTGTTGACCCGACAACGCCCGCGGAAGCCGCGGCGGAACTGCTGTCCCGGCTGCTAAGTGCGGCGTTGAAGTCCCGGAAGGAGTGATGCAGTTCACACAGGTTGAAAAACAGGCGTTCCCGGCGGCAGGCCGGGGCCAACCAATTAACGAGGATGACCAGAGATGAAAGAACTGAAGGCGGCAACGGAAAGAGGGTTTGAAAACTTCGGGCGGCTGGTGTACCGCCACAATATTATCGCGCTGCTGCTCTCGGTGGCCCTGCTGGCGGGGCTGCTTTCGCAGCTTCCCCGGCTGGTGATCGA
>JAOUPZ010000154.1 GCA_029879595.1 Deltaproteobacteria bacterium
TTCGTTGGCCTGGATTTCCAGGTCGGTGGCCCGCCCGGAATAGCCCGTCATAAGGGGCTGGTGGATCAGAAACTTGGAGTTGGGCAGGGCATAGTGATGCCCCTTTTCCCCGGCCAGGGAAATGATGGAACCCATGGAAGCCGCCAGCCCGGAAACCACCGTGATCACCGGTGCCATCACAAAGTGCATCATGTCGTAGATGGCGAAACCGGAGAACACCTCCCCACCGGGAGAGTTCACCATGGCGATAATGGGCTCCTTGGGATTGTCATTATCCAGCAAAATGAGCTGCTGGATCACCCGCTGGGCCAGTTCTGAGTCAACCGGCCCGGATATGATGACTGTCCGGGATGAGAGCATGCGGTTCAGCATGCTCTCATCCTGTTTGGAATCGCCAGAGGATTTCTTTTCCTTGGAGTTTTCCATAAGTCTTACTTGATCTCCACGATCGCTCCGGCTTCCTCAAGCTGGGCCTTGATCTTCTCGGCCTCGTCCTTGGGCACGCCCTCCTTGACATTGCTGGGGGCACCCTCCACGAAGTCCTTGGCTTCCTTCAGGCCCAGCCCGGTGATGGCGCGGACTTCCTTGATGACGTTGATCTTCTTGTCGCCGGCGCTGGTGAGGACAACCGTGAACTCATCCTTCTCAACGGCGGCGGCGGCTTCTCCGCCACCGGCGGCCGGGGCGACTGCCACGGCAGCGGCCGCAGCGGAAACACCGAACTTCTCTTCCATCTCCTTGACCATCTCGGAAAGCTCCAGCACGGACATGTTGGAGATAAACTCGATAACTTGTTCCTTGGTAATATCAGCCATTTTTGTTTTCCTTGCTATTTGATCAACAGCATCGGGCTGTTGACTCGGTTTATTGGGCTTCAGCCTGCGGCGGCCCGTTTGACTTGAAAAAGACTCCGGGGATCAACCCTGGGCCTGCTTCTTTTCGGCCACCTGGGCCAGCAACCGCACGAACTTGGCCGGAACCTCGTTCAGCGTTCTCACAAAGCTGGTGGGAACCGCGTTCATCAGGAACAGCAGTTTGACCAGCAGTTCTTCACGGCTGGGCAGATTGCCCAGCGCCTTGAGTCTGTTGGCATCAAGGGCCGAGCCCTCAGCGCCTGTCACCAGCATGCCGCTGATGTATTTCAGTTTGTCGTTGTCCTTCAGGTAATCGCTGACGACCTTGGCCGAAGACACAGGGTCCTCGCCATATATCAGGGCGCGCGGCTCAGTGAACTCACGCTCCAGTTCCGCGAAAGGGGTGTCCTTGACGGCGATCTTGGCGATCCGGTTCTTCAGGACCTTCATCCTGGCGTTGGAATCATGCAGCCTGCGGCGGAGATCTGTAATATCCCCCACATTCAGGCCCCGGTAATCCACCAGCAGCCCCACCTGGGCGCTGCTAAACACCTCGGACATGGCTGTCACCAGCTCTGCCTTCTCTGTCCTTTTCAACTGGATATCTCCTAAGATGAAATAATCACAAGGTCTCCGACCCTTCCGGATCATCCTCCCGTGATGTTGTCAGCGCCGGGGGGCAAATCATAGTAAGCCCCGGGCGCAATATAAAACCCATCCTTCAGACGGTTCAGGCCGTCTGGCCGGTTATCCGGCGTCGGGTCCCGCAAATCCTGTCTTGTTGTGAGAACAGCCGCCGTGAGCCCGGCGGGCCTTGATACCGGAGAGCGTCCCCGGAAGCATCAGCTCCGGAGCCGTTAAACAGTTTTGGCCATGGGCTGCCTGTCTGCCGGCGGCGGATCAATTTCCCCGCCCGCATGAGCGGCACAGAGGCCGCGGCTGCCAGAATGGCCTGTTTTCTCCGATGCCTCGGCAGGGTGGTATTTTAAACGCGGCCTTTTCCCGGCTGCGTCCCGGCTGTCTCAGACATCTGCCCGGCTGACCATTTCGGCCCCGCCGGCATTTCCCTTTGCACTACCAGACTACACGTTATACTCAAAAAGCCAACCCTTTTCACGCACCGGACACACGCCATACCGGCGGCTCACCGGCCCGTTGCTGTCAGCTGAGCAGGGCGGCGGTATCAAGCTGCACGCCCGGCCCCATGGTGGAGCTCAGGGTCATGGACCTGATATAGGTCCCCTTGGCGCTGGCCGGGCGCAGCTTGCGCACCGTGTCCAGCAGGGTGGTGACGTTCTCCTGGAGCTTGCCTGCCTCAAAGGAGGCCCGGCCCACCGGAACATGCAGAATGCCGGCTTTATCCACCCTGAATTCCACCAGTCCCTTCTTGATGCTGGTAACCACCTTGCCCACGTCAAAAGTGACCGTGCCCACCTTGGGGTTCGGCATCAGGCCCCGCGGGCCGAGGATTTTACCGACTTTTCCCACGGCACCCATCATGTCCGGAGTGGCCACCAGCCGGTCGAAATCAAGCCAGCCCTCCTGGATTTTGTCCACCAGTTCCTGGCCGCCGACATGGTCCGCTCCGGCCTCGCTGGCCTCCGAGATCTTCTCGCCCTTGGCGATCACCACCACGCGCAGTTTCTTGCCCGTGCCATGGGGAAGCTCAACAGAGCCGCGGATCATCTGGTCCGCCTTGCGGGGGTCCACGCCAAGGTTCATGGCCACATCCACGCTCTCGTCAAACTTGGCGTTGGCGCATTTCTTCACCTTTTCAACCGCCTCGGGCAGGGCGTATTTAAAGCTCTGCTCCACGGTCTTGTTGTTTTCCTTGGCCCTTTTGGTGATTCTGCTCATATGGTCCTGTGCTTTCTGAAATTACTGTTTGGTTATTGGGGAACCCGCCTTCAATCCACCACCTCAACGCCCATGCTGCGAGCCGTTCCCGCGATGATCTTCATGGCGGCGTCCACATCGTAGCAGTTCAGATCCACCATTTTCATCTTGGCGATGGACTCCAGCTGAGACTTGGTCATCTTGCCCACGGTTTCCTTGTTCGGCTCCTTGGAGCCCTTGGCTATGCCGATTTCCTTTTTGATCAGCACCGCGGCCGGAGGGGTCTTGGTGATGAAACTGAACGAGCGGTCCGCGTAAACAGTGATGACCACGGGGATGATAATTCCATCCTGCCCCTGGGTCTGTGCGTTGAAGCTCTTGCAGAACTCCATGATGTTCACGCCGTGCTGCCCCAGGGCCGGGCCGATGGGGGGGGATGGATTGGCCGCCCCCGCCGGTACCTGGAGTTTAATGTATCCTGTAATCTTCTTGGCCATTTTGGTATTTCTCTATACTTGGGTTGCTCGATTATTCAAAACCTTTTTCTCAGTCCGCGACCTTCAGCCGGATGCCCGGCCTGTTTTCAGCCTTCGTCGGTCTGCGGCTTCACCTTGTCAAAATCCAGTTCCACCGGGGTGGAGCGTCCCAGAATGCTTATGAGCACCCTGAGCTTGCTCTTCTCCACGTTCACCTCGTCCACCTTGCCGGAGAAGTTGGCGAAGGGCCCGTCGATCACCAGCACGACCTGACCCACCTCGAACTCCTCCTTGAGGGTGGCCTGACGGAATCCTTCCGACATCTGTGATCGTATTCCGTCCAGTTCCTGCTCGCTCAGCGACTGCGGCTCCCGGTTGGTTCCCCCCACAAATCCGGAAACCCTGGGTATATCCATCAGCAGGTGCCACAACTGGTCGGTTAGATTCATCTTAATCAGCACATAGCCCGGGAAGTATATCACGTGCTGCTTGCGCTTCTTGCCGTTTTTCACCCGGGTGACATCTTCCCCGGGTACGAATATCTCTTCGATCAGATGCTCAAGCTTTTCAACCCGGAGCTTTTCCTGAATGGTTTTCCGCACCCTGTTTTCAAAGCCCGAATAGGTCTGAAGTATGTACCACTTCATATCGGGATTGGGGGGAGGAGCCGCGGAAATTTCCGGTTCATCGCTCATGCTTTTATTGCCTCTATCTGATGATCAGCTTGACTGCGTTGGACAAACCCAGATCCACCACCCCCAGGAAAACCGCCACGGCCAGCGTAACCACCAGCACGACTCCGGTGGATTGCAGGGTGGACTCCCTCGTGGGCCAGGTGACCCGCTTAAACTCGGATGCTATGTCGTTGTAAAAAGCCCTGATGGATTTGAACATCTGTCCAGTTCCTCAAAAATTATTCATATCGTTTCAGGCCGGGCTGTTCAGCAGGCCAGGAGGGACTCGAACCCCCAACATTCGGTTTTGGAGACCGACGCTCTACCAATTGGAGCTACTGGCCTGTATGCCTTGCCCCGGGCAGCGTCCTTTCAAGCCTGCCACCCGATTCTGAACATGGGACTTGCGCCTATTTTGTTTCCTTGTGCTCGGTGTGCTTGTTGTCCCAGCGACAATACTTTTTCTTCACCACTTTTTCCGGGTTTTTCTTCTTGTTGCGGAAGGTGGTGTAGTTGATCCTGTCGCACTCGGTGCATTGCAGGTGAATTGTATCAGCTTTTTCAGCCATGGCCTTGGTTCTCCATCAGAAAGCCCCGCCACTGTGCCTTTTCCGGCCGGGCGTCATAGTTTTCCCCGGGGCCTTCCGGGAAAAGTTTATCGCAGGGGGCTGGAGCCCGGGAGCAGGATTGAACTGCCGACCTCTTCCTTACCAAGGAAGCGCTCTACCACTGAGCTACCCGGGCGTTGTGCCTGAATACTTCTGCCCTGACCCTTTTTCAAGGGGAACATCTCCCCATGCCAGAAGGCCTTTTCTAAATCATCCGGCCTGGGCCTGCCTGCTTTTTGGTCTGCACAAGGCGGACCGTGTTTCGAGTGGGGAGGGGAGGATTCGAACCTCCGAAGGCGTCGCCGTCAGATTTACAGTCTGATCCCTTTGGCCACTCGGGAACCTCCCCGTTGCGCTCATCCTTACGCTTTCGCCATGCCGTCCTTCATCCGTGGTGCCAACGGCGGCAATCTGGGTGCATCCCCCCGGGGCCCTTGCCTTGGCGCTGCTCTTCTATCTAGGAGCTGGCGAAGGGACTTGAACCCGCAACCTGCTGATTACAAATCAGCTGCTCTACCAGTTGAGCTACGCCAGCCTGTTTCTGACTTCCGGTCGGCAGCGGGCTGTTTTGTATATTACAAACACTTTGTATATTACAAGCATTTTGCTTAATACAAACACCTAGCGCCCCGGCCGTGCGAATCCTGCCCGCACCCGGAAAACCCAGCCCTGCCTGCGGCCTTCCGGCTGACTGCCCGGAGTCGGAGGATATCATCCGCCTTCCGCACCCGCCTCGCGCAATACACCGGAAACCGCCATCCAGGCGCCAACAGCGTACGGTAAACACAAAATCTATGAATTTTGCCAGGGAATGTCAATAAAAAAACCGAGTTTCTACCGGGAGATCACCCTATTTTGCAATAGTCTGCCGGACTGCCGCCCAGCAAAGAGTGAACTTTGGGGGGTCCGGGAGGAAAAACGGCGCCTCGGACAGCCCCGGGATCATTCCGGGGAACCTGTCTGGGCCTGCGGCCACTGGACAGGTTTAAAGCGGGCGGGGTCCGGGCGTTTTTTAGCCGGCGGGTTGTACAGGCCTTCCACCTTCAGGGCCAGATGCCCGTCGATTTCCCCCACAGTGGCTTCAATGGCCGGGTCATCGCCCAGGGCCAGGGCGGCGTGCCCCTGGTGCATCCCCTCCAGCGGCAGGATATCCCCCTTGGCGAGTGATTTTTCGGCCAGGCTCCGGGCCGGGATCTCCCCGATCCGGACAGGCATGCGATAGCTGGTTCCGTCCAGAAGTTCCTGAGGCTCGAAATGTCGCAGCGGGCCATCGGGAAGATTCACCGGGGGAAGCACGGTTCTGTTACCCAACCGGCTAATTATCGCCTCCAGCATGACAAAGGGTATGCAAAGACTGATTCTTGAGGAGACATTCCTGCCGGCAATATGCACCTGGGCGGCCAGGCAGGGCTCGTGCGGGCCCAGCACCCTGGCCCGGTAGGGGTGGGTCGTCATCCGCCGCAGCCTGGTGCTGACGGCATGAATCCCCTGAAAGCTTTTTTCCAGATCCGCCAGCAGACGCTGCACTACTCTTTGCAGGCGCTCCTGGTTTTCCTCGGTCAGACGGACCGAATCGGTAGCACCTGCCGAAAGACTGTTTTGAACCCTGCGGGTCAGGCAAAAGGCCGAAAACCGGTTGTCCATGACCATAAGGGCCTGTCCGGGCAATCCCTCCACCGCGAAGACATAAATGGGCCTGTTATGGCCCAGCCCCTGGAAGAAGGCGCTGAAGCGCATCTCCTCAAAGGTGGAGGCGCCGCTGTACACCTCGACTCCCGTCTCGTCATACAGTGTTTCCTCCGCCTTGCGGGCCCAGCGGTACAATACCGTGTCCAGCATGGGATACCGGCCGTAATGCAGCCTTTCCGCGTCTATGAAGTCATATTTTGAGTATTCAACAGACATATAAGTCCGGCATCCAAATAGCAGTGCGTTTTATTTCTGGAGTTCCAGGATGCGAACGCCCAGGCTGCGGCCGTTGATGACGACCACCTCGCCGCGGGCGATCTTTCGACCTTCCATCACCAGATCCACCGGTTCTCCCACGGTCTGCTCAAGCTGAACTATGCTTCCATAGGCCAGGTCCAGTATTTCCGTGCCCTTCAGGGCCACCGAGCCCAGTTCCACGTTCACCCGGCGGGGCACGGAGAGCAGCAGTTCGCGCTCCAGTCCCAGCGGTGATCTTTTGGCGGGGGGCATTCCCGGTTCCTGTTCCGGGCTCAGTTCAAGCACATCCGAAGCCGGGCGCTCTGGCCGGGCCTGCTGTGCAGGCGGCTCGGGCCGGCTGTCCCGGGCAGCCATGGAGGCCGCAGAAGCCAGGGGAGGCTCATCATCCATCTCCCCCAGATCGCCCAGGCCATCCATGTCATCAAGTTCCATATGGCTCAGATCAATATCGTCATCATCCAGGTCGCCACCCATCACCGGTGACTCATCCAGCTTTTCCAGGGTCTCCAGTTCCAGGTTGTCCAGGTCCACATCATCGGCGGCATAGAACACGTCCCCACCCGCGTCACCTTCCGAAACATCACCCAGGTTGTCCAGGGTATCCAGTTCTATGTCTTCCAGATCAACATCGGGGACAGCATAGAACTCGCTCCGTTCCTCCTGTGGCTCCGCGGAGTCTCCCTCTTCCATGGCATCCAGGTCCATATCCTCGTCATCACCAAAGCCTTCCAGTGAAATGTCTTCCTCCCTGGGGCCCGCCCCCAGTTCTATTTCCAGCTCATCACCCAGCGGAGTGTTGTCGCCGGATGGGCCAAGCTCTTCCTCCAGGGAAAACTCGTCATCAAGCGGCGGCAGTTCCTCGGGCACCTCGTCCAGGTCCAGCGGGTTGTCTTCGGCGGATTCGGCATCCAGCCC
>JAOUPZ010000155.1 GCA_029879595.1 Deltaproteobacteria bacterium
GATTACGCCCAGATCAAGCTGCGCTCCGGAGAAATCCGCAAGGTCCGGCTGGAATGCATGGCCACCATCGGCAAGGTTGGAAACACCGATCATGCCAACATTGAATGGGGCAAGGCAGGCCGGCTGCGCTGGAAAGGCGTTAGGCCCACTGTCCGGGGTGTCGCCATGAACCCCATCGACCACCCGCACGGCGGGGGCGAGGGCCGAACCAGTGGTGGACGCCATCCGGTGACCCCCTGGGGAAAGTCCACCAAGGGCGCACGGACAAGACGCAACAAGCGCACCGATTCCCTGCGGGTCCGCCGCAGGAGCTGATGGAGGGCCACCTTGGGGGCTGCGCAGCCGCATAGAGCGCTGCTCCGGGAAATGGCCGCAGTTCGAACATAAACAGGAATGCAGCAGTAACGGTAAATTTGGTTACACAACAGAATCAACAGAGTTTGGAGGCCCAGTGCCAAGATCTTTAAAGAAAGGCCCGTTTGTGGATGATCACCTGATAAAAAAGGTGAATCTGGCCAAGGAGACACAGGACAGGCGGATTATCCGCACATGGTCCCGCCGTTCGGTCATCCTGCCCGAATTCGTGGGGCTGAACCTGGCGGTTCACAACGGCAACAAGTTCATACCGGTCTATGTGACGGAAAACATGGTGGGACACAAGCTGGGCGAGTTCTCACCCACCCGCACCTATCGCGGGCATACGTCCAAGACCGACAAGCGGGCCCGCTGACGGGACGCACAATGAGCAACTGGCTGCCCGGGCCTGAATCGGCCGGGGCAAAAACATAATTGAACCGCAACAAACCGGCGATAGCCGGATACGGATCACCAAATGGCGCAACAGAAAGAAAAACAAGATACTACCCCCGAAGCACGGGACCAGATTTACAGGGCCAGCGTGAGGAATATTCGCATTTCCCCGCGCAAGGTGCGCCTGGTGGTCAACCTTATCAGGGGCAAGAACATCGGTCAGGCCCTGGGCATTCTGGATAACACCAACAAGCGCAGCGCCCCCATTGTGAAAACACTTTTGAAGTCCGCCGTGGCCAATGCCGAGCAAAAGGACGAGAACATCGAGGTGGACTCCCTGGTGGTCAAGAAGGCCTTTGTTGACGCCGGACAAACACTGAAGCGCTGGCGGCCCAGAGCCATGGGAAGAGCCACGCCGATCAGGAAAAGAACCAGCCGCATAACCCTAATGGTGGGCTGAAGCGCCGGAATTCGCGCAAGGAGAATTTTGTGGGACAGAAAGTAAATCCGATCGGCTTCCGGCTTGGACTGACCAAGAACTGGAACAGCAAATGGTACGCCAACCAGCGCGAGTACAGCACGCTGCTGGAAGAGGACGCCCGCATCCGGCGTCACATCAAGAAAACCCTCAAACACGCCGGAATATCCAACGTGGAGGTTGAGCGCGCCGCCCAGAAGGTAAAGCTGACCATCATGGCCTCCCGCCCCGGAATCATCATCGGACGCAAGGGCGAGGCTGCGGACAGCCTGAAAAATGACCTGGTAAAGCTTATCAACCGTGATGTCACGGTGAACATTAAGGAAATCAAGCGCCCGGAAATCGACGCCCAGCTCATCGCGGAAAACATCGCCAGCCAGCTGGAGCGCCGCATCGCCTTCCGCAGGGCCATCAAGCGCTCACTGGCCTCGGCCATGCGCCTGGGCATACAGGGCTGCAAGATAATGGTCGCCGGCAGGCTCAACGGGGCCGAAATGTCGCGCACCGAGTGGGTTCGCGAGGGCCGCGTGCCCCTGCACACCCTGCGCGCCGAAATTGATTATGGCACCACCGAGGCCTGCACAACCTACGGACAGATTGGAGTGAAGGTTTGGGTGTACAAGGGTGAAGAATACAACCAGCCCAGGCTAAGACGCCGCGGGCAGGGAAGGTGAGGACTGAACCATGTTGATGCCAAAACGCACAAAATTCCGCAAGGTACAAAAAGGACGCAATCGCGGAGCGGCCAAGGGAGGGTTCAAGCTCAACTTTGGACAGTTCGGACTGCAGGCCACACAGGCTGGCAGCCTGTCAGCCCGCCAGATAGAATCTGCCCGGAGAACCCTCACCAGGGAAATCAAGCGCCGGGGTAAGATCTGGATCTGCGTGTTTCCCGACAAGCCCATTACCAAAAGACCCGCCGAGGTCCGCATGGGTGGTGGTAAGGGAGCAGTGGATCACTGGGCCGCCCGGATCAAGCCGGGACGGGTCCTGTTCGAGATGGACGGAGTGGATGAAACCATCGCCCTGGAAGCATTGCGCCTGGCGGCATACAAGCTGCCCATGCGCTGCACCGTGATTAAACGGGGCCAATGAAAGGCGGTACCCGATTTCAAGCGCCTTGAACCATTTGGAGTTGAAGAAAGACCATGAAGATTCAGGAAATGCGGGGTTTGTCAGCAGATGAATTAGAGGCCCGCATCAAGGAATGGCAGGAAGAGCTTTTCCGGGCGCGGTGCGAACAGACCATCGGTCAGCTGGGAAACACGGATAAACTGCGCGGTTTACGCCGAATCATCGCCCGCGCCCATACGATAATAAACGAATTACGGAGCAGCGAGAAGTCCGCCAATGCCTAATGCAAACCCGGAACAGACACAACGGGAAACCCGGCGCAAGGTGCGTCAGGGAGTGGTTGTGAGCAACAAGATGAACAAGACGATCGTGGTCAAGGTGGAAAAAACCTTCACCCACCCCCTGTACAAAAAGGTCGTTAAGCGCACCATGAAATACCATGCGCATGATGAGGAAAACAGCTGCAAGGTGGGAGACCAGGTCCGCATCATGGAATGCCGGCCGCTCAGCCGGACCAAGCGCTGGAGGCTGCTGGAGGTAATGGTCAGCGCCGTGGAGTAACTTCCGGATTCCAGGGGGCGCGATAACCGCCCGGGTCACCCTGGCGGCAACAGAATCGGTCAAGGACGGCAAGGGCCAGGATATACAGAATACGGCGGACTCATGCAGGGCGCGGGTACTGAAAGATACTATAACAGGAACGGTAGAAAATGATTCAGATGCAGACCACTCTCCGGGTGGCCGACAATACCGGGGCAAAGAAACTGATGTGCATTAAGGTGCTTGGAGGATCAAAGCGCCGCTACGCATCGATCGGAGACATTATCGTGGCCTCGGTCAAGGAGGCGCAGCCCAACAGCCGGATCAAATCCGGCGAGGTGGTCCGCGCTGTTGTTGTCCGGACAGCAAAGGAAGTGGGCCGCCCCGACGGCTCATACATTAAGTTCGATGAAAACGCGGCCGTGCTGATAGACAACAAGAAGGAACCCATCGGCACACGCATTTTCGGCCCGGTCGGTCGCGAGCTGCGCGCCAGGCATTTCATTAAGATCATTTCGCTGGCGCCAGAGGTGCTGTAACAGGAACATTCGCCCCATTTACTACGCGGAATTACTGGAATTATGAAACAAGCAAGGTTACCAAGGCTGAATAAGCCACATGTCAAGAAGGGCGATCAGGTTGTGGTCATCTCCGGCAAGGCCAAGGGCCAGCGCGGAGAGGTGCTGAGGGTCGATCCCCGCCGGCATTCGGTGCTGGTGAAAGAAGTCAATATGCATGTGCGGCATACAAAACCGCGCCGGCAGGATGAGAAGGGTGGAATTATTCCAATGGAAGGCCCGCTGCATATCTCCAATGTGCTGGTGGTATGCGAGGCCTGCAACAAGGGAGTGCGCAAGGTCTGTGAAAAGCCCGCTGAGTGCTCCAATTATAAAAAGAAGTGAATTTTTCGCCCAGATGATGGGAACCCGGGCCCAGCAACGCCAACCCTGAGGAAATGACCACAGGGAGCGGGGTGCCGGAAACCAAAAAGACAAGGTTCAGCCCGGACCGACAACGCCCCGGAAACAACCGGGAGCAGCCGACGGAAGTTGAGAAAACATCCGCTTGCGGCAAAAATGTCATCCGGACGGAAGTTGACAGGACAGATACGATATATGCAATCCAGGTTGCAGGAACATTACAAGAAAACAGCCCTGCCATCGCTGATGAGCAAGTTTGGCTATTCCAGCGTTATGCAGGCCCCCTCCCTGGTAAAGGTGACGGTGAACATGGGCCTGGGTGAGGCCATCCAGAACTCCAAGGTGCTGGAGACGGCCCTGGCGGAGGTGCAGGCCATTACCGGGCAGAAGCCGGTCATTACCCGCGCCAAGAAATCCATCGCCGCCTTCAAGTTGCGCGAGGGAATGCCCATCGGGGTGATGGTCACCCTGCGCCGCGGGCGGATGTGGCACTTTCTCGACCGGTTCATCTCGCTGGCGCTGCCTCAGGTGCGCGACTTCAGGGGGATATCCCGGCGCTCCTTTGACGGCCACGGGAACTACACCCTTGGGGTGCGCGAACAGATTATTTTCCCCGAGATCAGCTTTGACGACATCGATGCCGTCCGGGGCATGAACATTACGTTGCATACCTCGGCGCGCACCGACGAGGAGGCACTGCACCTTTTGGAAAACATCGGATTCCCCTTCCGCAAGCAATAAGTTGCGGGGAATCGGAAACAGCCATTCAGACAGGAGATAAATGGCCAAGAAAAGCATGATCGCCAAGGCCAAGCGCAAGGCGAAATTTTCATCGCGGCAATACAACCGCTGCCATTCCTGCGGCCGACCCAGGAGCTACATCAGAAAGTTCGGTCTGTGCAGGATCTGCTTCAGGCTCAAGGCACTGGCCGGAGAACTGCCCGGCGTTATCAAGGCGTCCTGGTAGTCGCGGGCGGATGGCGAAAAAGCAAGTGCCGGGATGGTTCCCGGCCAGAAATTCAACCTTTGTTGTTAGAGATATCAAGGAGTTATACACGGCATGTCCATGACTGATCCCATAGCGGATTTTCTGACCCATATCCGGAACGCGCTGATGCGGCGCCATGCCCAGGTTAATTCGCCCTCATCCAAGATCAAGGCGGAAATTGCCCGGGTGCTCAAGCAGGAAGGATACATTGGGGACTGGAACACCACCCAGGACAAGCGTGGGCACACCCTGATCCAGGTGGAACTGAAATACGACAAAAAGGGCGAGCCGGTTATCCGCGGACTGAAGCGCATCAGCCGCCCCGGATTGAGAACCCACGCGGGGTCGACCCAGATGCCCCCGGTATTCAACGGGCAGGGCATCGCCATCATTACCACCTCGCAAGGGGTGCTTACGGATCTGGAGTGCCGGGAGCGCAAGATCGGCGGTGAAGTGCTCTGCCATGTCTGGTAAGGCCAGGCAGGTAAAACGCAAAACAGGCAAACATTTAAATTACAACGGCTTGAGATGTCCAGAATAGGCAAAAGACTGATCACGATCCCCAGCGGGGTCACCGTGCAATATGCAGAGCGCACGGTATCCATCAAGGGACCCAAGGGGCAGCACAGCTTCGATGTCCCCGAACTGGTGGATGTGGAAGTGGCGGGTAACGAACTGAAACTGATCGCCGACTACAAGAATAACCGCTTTGCCCGCTGCATGATGGGGACGGTCAACGCCGTGCTTGTCAACATGGTCACCGGGGTCAGCGAGGGCTTTACCAGAAAGCTGAACCTTGTGGGCGTCGGTTACCGTGCCAACGTGCAGGGCACCACAGTGGAACTTTCCCTGGGGTATTCGCACCCGGTGGCGTACAAACTTCCTCCGGCGGTGCAGGCCCAGGTCAACAACAACACCGAGATCGTGCTCACCAGCCACGACAAGGTGGCCCTGGGAGAGGTCGCGGCCAACATCCGCTCCCTCAGGCCTCCCGAGCCATACCTGGGCAAGGGGGTATCCCACAGCAACGAGCGCATTAGGCGCAAGGCCGGCAAGGCTGGCAAGAAATAATCCCGGGTGAAAACCCGGCCGGACATACCATTTAAACGGTAGGACGAAGCATGAAAAGCCGATACGAAAGGCGAAAAACCAGAAAGCAGCGCATTCGCAACAAGATCAGCGGCACCGCAGAACGCCCGCGGCTGAGCGTGTTCCGCTCCGCCAGGCATATTTATGTGCAGGCCCTGGACGATATCACAGGGATCACCCTGGCCAGCGCCTCCACCCAGGATAAGGACTTGCGCGAAAAGCTGAAAAGCTACAGCGGCAACAAGAATTCCGCTACCCTGGTTGGCGGCACCATCGCCGCAAGGCTGAAGGAAAAAGGCATTGCCAACGCCGTGTTTGACCGCAACGGGAATCTGTACCACGGCAGGGTCAAGGCCCTGGCTGATGCGGCCCGGGAAGCCGGACTTAGTCTGTAGGCGCAGTTTAAGGATATTCATTACCACCGGTGAACGAGTAAAGCCGGGACATTACACAAGAGCCGGAAGGCGGGGCCCAGGCCCCGGGCCGGCTGATGCAACAGCTGATGAAACAGCAACACCAGGTGAGGTGCTACTTTGACCGAACATGAAAGCGACAAGCCGGAATTAATTGAGAAGGTGATCAAGATCAACCGCGTGGCCAAGGTGGTCAAGGGCGGAAGACGCTTCAGCTTCAGCGCCCTGGTCGTGGTGGGGGACGGACGCGGACGCGCCGGAATCGCCCTGGGCAAGGCCAACGAGGTCACCGAGGCTATCCGCAAGGGCATTGAAAAGGCCAACAAGAGCATGAAGAAGGTAAAGATCGAGGGCCGGACAATTCCCCATCCCGTGTTCGCAAGCTATGGCTCATCCAAGGTCATCATGCGCCCCTGCGAGGCTGGCCGGGGATTGGTCGCCTCCATGCCCACCAGGGCCATCATGGAATGCGCGGGCATCCAGGACGTCAGCGTAAAGACCATCGGATCGCGTAATCCACACAACGTGCTGAAGGCAACCATGAACGCCCTTTATGCCCTGAAATCCTTTGAGGAAATAGCCGAAAGGCGCGGGGTGCCGGTGGAAAAACTGCGTTCGGCCATGGCTATCGGAGGGACAAGTCAGTGAGCAAGATAACGGTTAAACTGGTTAAAAGCCCGATCGGGTTTCCCCAGGACCAGCGCGATACACTGCGCGGTCTGGGGCTGAAGAAAATCAACCAGGAGAAAGTGCTCCAGGACAGCCCCTGCATCCGGGGCATGATCTTCAAGGTCAAACACCTGATCACCGCCGACCCGCCCGAGGCGACCAGCAGAGGCTGAGCCGAAAAGCCCTCCGGGGCAACGGGTGAAGGCGGAACGTAGGATTTAAACAGCAGGACGAGGGTGGCCCCCGTGTCCTGATAACACCAAAGCTTGAAAAGGCCGTAAAGGCCAGGCGAAAGAAATGATTTTACACCAGCTAGAGACCCCTCCGGGGGCGAAGAAAAACAAACGCCGCAAGGGCCGTGGCCCGGGCAGCACC
>JAOUPZ010000006.1 GCA_029879595.1 Deltaproteobacteria bacterium
GAGCAGGGCGCACTCCTGCACCGGGCAGCTCCCACCTGGGGAGCAGGGCGCACTACCGCACCGGGCAGCTCCCACCTGGGGAGCAGGGCGCACTACCGCACTGGGCAGCTTCCGCCTGTGGAGAGGACACACCACCACATGGGCTGGACCCGCCTCCGGGATCAGGACGCACCACCTCACTGAAGCAGGGGTGCTCCGTTACCTGGGCACACTACCGCACGGCAGGGGCTCAAGGGGGATGTATTCCCCCGGGCTATCCGGTCCACAAGGCCACCCGGGTCTTCCGAATGTTCAGGAAGTCCTGGGGGGCGGCCTGTCCGGTCGGGGTGCCTGGCTGCCGCTCCCTGGAGCCGGTCAGCCGACCGCAGGGCATAATCCCGTGGGATCAGCCCCGGCGGCCCGGTTAACCGGCATCCTGGGGACGCAAAACTGCCAGTCCCCGGCTTGGGCCTTAACGGCAAAAGCCGACGTTGGCCCTGACCGGATGCCTCCAGGCGCATAGGAAACCAGTATGTCAAAGAGCTACATTCGCCAGCCGGAGGAGCAAAGTCATACTCCCGACCGGATCCGGCGCGGCCCTGGACTCATCAGGGCATCTTTACTGTCAATATCTCCTCTTCAGGCCAGGCCCCAAAAAGCGGGCCCTGAGGACCACCCTGGCTAGCAGGGTGGTCCGCAGCCTGGTTACGGACATACTGTGAGCGGCCCGATACAGCATCCCTGCTCCATCGGATCGCCTGCACTATGACCGTTGACCGTTTGACAGTATTAATGACACCAATATTGCCATCCGGTCGTTTGCCGGTCCGGGGCGGTTACCGGGCTCAACGCCTGGTTCTCCTGCCCAAAACGGCATGTCGCCGCTCCGGGTGTCCGGGGGCCTTCGCCAGGGAGAGGAATGGCCCGGCGAGGGCGCCCCATGCACCCGTGTACAGTCTTTCACCCGCTGCAAAAGGCAGCAAAAGATAGCAACTTTCGCCCGCAGCAAAAGACGGTACACCGGCGCACGGAGCCACATATAACCGGCCTGTTGGACACGGAACTTGACCTGACTTTCCCCGGCCCGCGCACAGAATCCCGGCGGGTAAGGGGACCGCCCCTTCCCGAAACAGGCGGGGGCGGCCTTGAGGCAAAGAACCGGATCAGGCCGGCAAACCGGCCCTGCGCGCTGCACCGGAAGGCGAGGCGCGCAAGGCCGGCGGCGCGGCTTACCCGAGCAGTTCCAGAACTATCCTTGGCATCTGGTTGGCCTGGGCCAACATTGCCGTACTGGACTGCATCAGGATCTGGTTCTTGGTGTACTCGGCCACTTCCTTGGCCATGTCGGAATCACGTATGACCGACTCGGCGTTGGTCAACTCCTCCACGTTGATGCGGAGCTGGCGCAGGTTGTTTTCCAGGGCGTTCTTCTGGAACGCACCCAGACGGGCCCGCGCGGTGTTGACCTCATTGATGGCCACGTCCACCAGCTTCTGGGTGTCGGTTGCGCCCTGCACACTGCGCAGGTCAACATCCCGGATGCTGCGGTATTTGCTGTCGTTCTCAACCCCTCTACCCAGCACGCGGGTGTTGGCGTTTACCAACGACACGGACACCGTCTGGCCGACGTTACCGCCCACCTGGAAGATCAGGGAGTTTTGGTAAACCGCGATGCGGCCCACGTTCTCCTCTGAATCTTCTTCAACTGTGCGTTCACCGGTGTAGCGGATCTTGAGACCCTCGGTCTTGGTGCCCTCGATACCGGTAAGCACCTGGCCTTCTCCGGTGGTCACCTCGCCGCCGATCATCCCGGCGATATCTCCACCTTGTTTGGCCTCCATCATGGAGCGTCCCACTTCGGACAGCACGCCATCGGTGGAGGAGGAAACGGCGAAGGTGGGCTTGCTTCCATAGTTCCAGTGCTGGAAGCTCAGGGTGCCATCTTCGTTCTCGATCATGTCGATCATGAGGCCGCCTTTTTCGATCTCGTTTCTGAGCAGACCGAAGGTCTGGGCGACCGTCATGCCGGGAGTGGTCGTGAAGGAAACCGTTCTACCGCCTTCGGCGATGGTGAACTCTTCCTTGTTGTCGATCATCTCCTGGTCCAGGGCCGTGGTTCCATCAACCCGGGCCTTGGTGCCCTGCCGGAACACCTGCACATCGTAGCCTTCCACCGGGGAGGCCTTGGTGCGCGGCGAGGCTTCGATGAACTCGATGCCCTGCCCGATGCCGACGCCGTTGGCACCCGTGGAGCCGTCGAGGAGCTTCTTCACCCCGAACTGGGCGTTGAAGGCCACGCGGTCCAGCGAGTCCAGCGCGTTGCGCATTTCCAGCTGATCGGCTTCCAGCATGTTTTTGTCATTGGCGCCCTCGTTGGCGGCGTGAATCGCCAACTGACGCATTTTGGTGAGTATGTTCGTCACCTCTGACATGGCCGCTTCTGTGGTCTGTACCATGGTGGACGCAGTTTCTGCGTTGTCCACCGCCTGGTTAAGACCAGCGATCTGGGCTCGCATCTGCTCGGAGATGATCAAGCCTGCCGGACTGTCCGAGGAACGGTTGATCTTCATGCCCGAGGACAGTTTCTCCAGGGAGCGGCGAAGGTTCAATCCGTTTTCCACCAACGATCTGTGACCGTTCATAGCGGCTATGTTATGGTTGATTCGCAATACCATGAGTCTACCTCCGTGTGGTTTGGTGTTTACTCATCCTTGACCGGGTTCTCAATGTGCGATCCAACCTCTCAGTTATGGATCCTGGCATTTTTCCATCGCCGTCCACGTCCCTGATCGCAAGGCGCACTACTGCACCTGCAATCGCGTGGATACACCACTACACCCAGTAAGATCCGCAGTCGAAGCGTCCGCACACTACCGCACCGCCGCATTTTCTATTGGCCTTCTTAAACTGCGTGCGGAAGGCCTGGCCAACCCGGTGGCAGGACACACCACTACATGGATTGGCCTGTGAAGGGGGCATTTCGCCCCCACTGTTTCGCCATGCCCTTTCACCCCGCCTGGTGCGGTCCGGGGGTTCGGGCCTGGCTGAGCCCAGGCCGGTTTTCCGCCGCAGGGCGGACTACCACACCTGGTCTTGCCTGGATCCGAAACCGCGGGCCATTCCAACCGGCAGTGGTCTGTCCAGGGCCTTTGGCCGCAGGACGAACCACCACATGGCGGTTCGGGCTTGGCGGGGAATCCTCCCCCGGGCTCCATCCCGTCCGGTGAACGCGGGGCGTCCTCCGGCATGGGGAATCCGGATGAGGATTGCCTGCCTTGGGCTTCCCCTTGCCAGACGCTGGACGGACCACCGCCTGGGAAGGGTTGCCTGGGGCGGATTACTTCGGGCTGAAATTACCCGTCACGGAGCGGCACTCTGCCGACTGCCGATGGGGTGTCCAGCGGACGAAAATCCACCCGCTTCTTGTTGTTGCCACGCCCGGGGCGTTATCCGCGGCCATCACAGGCCGCTGCCTGCCGCAGCATTGCCGCAAATCTTCTGCAACAAAGGCCACCTGCCGGACCGGTTTTTTGGAACACCACCCCCCTGAAGGGGGAGCGGTTTCATGGCCGGTCCCGGCCTGCCCTTGCCGCAGGGCGCAGCAACGCACCCGGTGGCGTGGCTCGATGGAGTCGGGCTCCCGCTGGCACCGGCACTCATGCCGGCACCCGCAAAAGGGGCCCGCCCCTCGAAATCGTCAGTTTTCAAGCCCCGGCTGTGCACGGGAGGTGGACGAACCACCCCACTGGCGTACACCGGAGAGCGAAGTCCCGCGGGAGTTGCGTCCCGATCGGGTGCTCCGGCGCATGGTGGGCCGCGCCCCTGGTCCGTCTGGCCCGCTCCGGGCAGGGATCTCCCCTGTTTGGTCCCGGTGGGCATGACTGACCGGGCTGTCCGGCGCCATGCGCGCTGTTGTTCCTTGCCGCCGCGCTGTCTGCTTCCCGCTGCGTTACCGGCCCGCCCCGCCGGCCAGGTTTTAATCGCCGGGGGCGGTGGCCTGTCGCCAGGCCTGCCCGTCGCCAGCAGGGTGGCTCCGTCGCCGTCTGTTGTCATAATCGCGGCTGACGGAAATGCGCGGCCCTGCGTTTTCTGGTTTCTCTCCTGGCCCGTCCCTGCTGAATTCCCGTAAGGAAATCCCGGACGGAGGTTGCTGACTGGGAGAAATATTTTCAAAGATCCGTTGCCATGCGCCTTGCGGCCTGGCTGTTGCCTAAGCCTGTTGCCTTAGCCTGTTGCCTAAGCCTGTTGCCTAAGCCAGTTGCCTAAGCCTGGGCCTGGCCCGCTGGGCCGACCAACTGGTGGTCTTGCCGCAGCCTTTCCGTGCCCCCGCGGGGCCTGCTGAGCCCGGGAAGACAGTAAGGCGGTATGCACTGCCTCAAGTCTGTCGCCCTGGGCCGTCCGGGCCTGGGGGGTTGCCGCCGCCCGGGGTAAACTTCCTCCCGCTGACAGCGGCGCATGGGCCGGCTTTTATTGCCTGCCGGCTTTGCCAAGGGCACCCAGCCCGCGCCGAAGCGCAACAACTGGCTGATGCCTTTGGGAAAGCCGCCCGGACCGAACCTGCATCCGGTCCGGGTGGTGTTTTCCTGCAACCTTGCGGCGGACATGGCCCGCCGGAAAAGGCAAGGGGCCCCCCCGGCCTCCTGGTTGCGGAAGCCGGGGAAAGCCCGAGCCTGGGATTTACCCGAGCAGCGCCAGAACTGTCTGCGGGCTCTGGTTGGCCTGGGCCAACATCGCCGTCGCGGACTGGGTCATGATGCTGTTGCGGGTGAAATCCGCCACTTCCTTGGCCATGTCGGCATCCTTGATCACCGAAGCGGCGTTGGTCAGCTCTTCGGTGTTGATGCGCAACTGGCGCAGGTTGGATTCCAGAGTGTTCTTCTGGAAGGCACCCATGATGGAGCGCGTCCGGTTGATCTGATCCATGGAGACCTCGATCAGCTTCTG
Source organism: Deltaproteobacteria bacterium (assembly GCA_029879595.1). Taxonomy (GTDB): domain Bacteria; phylum SAR324; class SAR324; order SAR324; family JACQKK01; genus JAOUPZ01. The sequence continues at coordinate 4,924 of JAOUPZ010000006.1, forward strand.
TGCATCCTGGGCACCCTGCGGAGTTGTCACGTCGACTTCCCTCAGGGACTCGAATCTGCTCTCGTTCTCAACACCGCGACCCAGCACGCGGCTGTTGGTGTTGATAAGCGAGATGGACTCCGTCTGACCCACGTTGGGGCCGACCTGGAAGATCAGCGAGTTCTGATACACCGCCACCTTGCCGGCAATGGGGCCTTCTTCGGCGGTTTCGCTTGTCACTTCCCCGGTGTAACGAACCTTGAGTCCTTCCACGCGGGTCCCCTCGGCGCCGGTGAGAACCACACCCTTGCCTATGGCGATCTCGCCGCCGATCTTGCCCTTGATGTCCTTGCCGGCAACCGGTGCTTCCATCTGCCCGGCTTCTACGCTCAGCACCCCGGCGGTCTTGGAAGAGGCCGAGAAGGTGTGCTCTGAGCCGTATTCCTTGTGGGTGATGGTGAACCGACCGTCATCCTTGCGCTCCAGCACCACATCCAGCCCGTTGCGCTGGACCTCGGCATTCAGCTTGCCGTAGACCTGTTCAACCGTGTCGCCAGGGGTGGCCACAAAGGAGACCGTCTTACCGCCCTGGGCGATGGTGAACTCTTCCTTGTTGTCGATCATCTCCTGGTTAAGGGCCACGGTACCCGTCATCTTGGCCTTGGTGCCAAGCTGGGTCACCCGCAGTTCATAACCCTCGATGGGGGATGATCTGGTGGCCGTGGAGGCTTCCACAAACTCAACGCCCTCGCCGATACCGACTCCGTTGGCGCCGGTTGAGCCGTCAAGCAGCTTCTTGGTGCCGAACTGGGAGTTGTTGGTTATCCGGTCGATCGTGTTGAGCGCCTGGTTGATCTCCAACTGGTCGGCGGCCAACATGTTCTTATCGTTGGCACCTTCGTTGGCGGCGTGAATCGTCAGCTGCCGCATGTTGATCAAGAGGTTGGTGACCTCGTTCAGGGAGGCCTCCGCAGTCTGGATCATGGTTACGGCCGTTTCCGAGTTGTCCACAGCCTGGCTTAGCGCCGCGGTCTGGGCCCTGAGTTGCTCGGCGATCATCATCGCGGCGGGTCCGTCGGCGGAGCGGTTTATTTTCATGCCGCTGGAGAGTTTTTCCAGCGATTTGCCCAGCGCCCGGTCGTTGATCAGCAACTGCCGGTGTGAGTTCATGGCCTGCACATTACTGTTGATTCGCAGTCCCATCTTTCTACCTCCGTGTATGGATAGTTGATCCTCCTTGATCCGGAAAACGGCGCGGAAATTGGCCCTGACGGGACAAAACCGTCCGTCGGAAGGTCCTGCAAGACCTTCCACCCCGGGATCCGCCTCTCATTTTGCGGAACCCGTGTTTCCACTTCCGACCCCGCCTCCCCCGGTCCTCCGAGGGACAGCGGGATTACGGAATCGAGCGACCATTGGAGTTGGGGATACCTTCATCCCCGGTTCCAACCGCCACATCCCGGCGAATCTTCCGGCCGTTTCCTCTCTCCGGCCCGACGAAAACGCCTCCTTGGATGGCGCGGCATGTTATGGCCCTGGTTCCGGCGAGGCGCGGCAAATCCAACCGCATGCCCTGCCGGCTTCCTGAGCCGGATTAGGCCCTGTAACTGGCCTGGTTATGGACGCCTGGCCGGACTTTCCGTCCGGCGTCCGTGTAAGGGCATGGCGGACCCGGCGGCCCGTCATGCCTGGATCAGGATCGTTCCTGCGATGCTGCCCGGCCCATATTGTTTGTTTGCCGGTGTTCATCGCTATCCGTTGCTCCTGATCTGTTTTCTTTGCCGGACTGCCAAATCTTTCCCGGCAGCCTGGATCATTATCAGCGGCCTGAACGCCGGACGAACCAGGGCGCAGCTTCACGCCCGAGGGCCTACGGCCACATCCACGCCGGACGAAGGGTACTCTTTTGCCCGGCAACCGCTGCTTTCATCTGGCCCGCCAGCCCCCGGCGGAGAACCTGTGCGGGGGTGTGTTTCCCGGACGGTGGTTTCCCCTCGTCCAGGCTTGTCCCCGCCGCCTCTTCCGCCAATGGGCAGACAGCGCCAGGGCGCATCCGGGCGGCTGGAACAGGGACCCCTTCTCCAGGCGGCTTTCGCCGTCCGTCCGGTTTTCCTGGCACCCAGCCTTGCGCCGGTTCGCGCCTTGGATCGGTCCCGGGTGGTGCTTCCAGGCCGGGCCATAACCGGCCCTGGGCCTGTCCGCCCGGAACTTCTCCATTTCGTGCACGGGGCGTTGGCCCCGCGCGTATATCAATGTTCTTCCCGGTCATTTGGACATGACCGTCTGCGCAATCCGTGAGCTCCGGCCGGCCATGTTGCCCGGCCCGGTCTCATGAACTCCGCAGGCGTCACCGCCCTCGGAGGTGTTATTTCCACCTTCCGCCTGTCTGCACCCGGGTCAGCCCGGCCTGCCTTCAGCCCTGGGTGCCCTGGATAAGCTCCTTGAGGAGCATGGCCATCTGTTCCGCTTCCCGGGCATCGCCCGGGTTGTCGCCGCTGTCATCGTCAGGGTCGATCCGGCCCCGCCGCAGGCAGGCCAGCGCCTGTCCCTGATAGCGCTTTATCCAGCTCTCAAGGTTTCCTTTCCAGTCATCCACCTCGCAGGAAACTGCGAAGAGCATGTGCAGCGAATCGCGCACCTCCTGCCAGGTTGAAAACCTCATATCGTCCAGGCACCCGTATCCGCTGGGCTGATCCATCCAGCGCCCGGCCAGCCGGCTGTGAAACGAGGGCAGGGCCAGTCTTGCCGGCGGCCTGGTCTGCGTTTCATCGTCCTGGAATGTCAGGGCGTTCTGGGCCAGGTATATCCGGCCCGCCAGCCCGTTTTCATCGCGGGCTCCGCCATGCCACACCACGCCCAGTTCCGAGGTGGTGGGGTTGTCCAGGTAGCCGACCATCATCCGCCCCACCCCAAAGGTGGGCTCGGAGTTTATCGTTCCCTTTATGTCCCTGCCCCGGACGCACCATTCCACCTTGCCCGGAGTCCTGGACAATATCGGGGTCTTGTTGCTGTACCCCTTGAACTTCTGCTGTGAACCATACTGCCAGTGCCTTACCAGCAGTCTGCCCTGCCCGGTCAGGCCCACCTGCAATTCCAGGTTGGCCGTCAACAGCTCCTCTTGCAGCCGCGCCAGAAACTGGTCGACTGTTTCCCCGGCATCCACCCGGAAGCGCAGGAAGTGCTCTCCCTCGGCCAGGAATATCTCGTCCTCGGCGGCCAGCCAGTCCTGATTGAGACTTACGCCGCCCACCATGAGCGCCTGCCGTGGCACCTGATGCACCTCCACCGGAAATCCTTCCGGCGGCGAGGACTTTGTGCCGGGGCCGCCTCTGACGAAAACCACCCCGGTGCCCACTCCGTTGACCCCGCTCATGCCATCGAGCAGCCCCCGCCCATGGAACCTGCACTGGCGGACGATCTCGTTGACCTGATTGAGCCTGGTTCGGACATATTCAGTCAGGCTGTCCGGGGGTTGTTCATCCACCCGGCCATTCAGCAGGGCCATGTTCACCGTGCCCTGCATGTCCTCGATGAGCCCGTCTATCCGGCCCAGTCCCTCAGCCGCCTTTTGCAGCAGTGAGACTATGGTTTCCAGGTTCTTCAGGGTCTGTTCGGGCTTAAGCAGCCCGCTTTCAAACCTCAGCCATCCGCCCGGAGGCGGCATTTTAAAGGCTTCCTTTCCGTCAGGCTCCGGAGCGTGTCTCCAGAGCCCCAAGGCTTCCGGCTCATGTTTTGTGCTTTCCCGTTCCGGGTCTGTCACGTTCATTGGCCTCTCCCTGAAATTGATCGGCTCATATCCCGGCGCCGGCTTCCTGCCTGGCGCGTAACTTGCTTTTCCATCGGTGGTTGATTCGCTATCACCGATGTTTACTTTCCAATTGCGTTCGCGCCTTTCCAGATCCGGATGTTTTTGATCCGGCTTCCGGCGCAGCCTTCTTTTCACCTGCGGCGCGGCCGGTCCTCTCCCGTCCGTGCCGTGGCACTTTTCCCGTCCTGCAACTCTTCTTTCGGCATTTGGCCTTCCGGCATTTTCATCCGGATCATCGTGGCCTTTTGTGGCCTTTGGGGCCGCCGGTTCTGGTTGCGCCCCCCGGCCCGTGTCCGGGCCGGGGTTTGCAGCCAATCCTCTCTCTCGGAACCTTTACAGGTCAGTCAAGCCGCCTTGTTTTTTACAGGCGGTTTATCAGGGTCATCACGTTCTGAGGCACCTGGTTGGCCTGACCCAGCATCGCGATGCCGGACTGCATCATGATCTGGTTCCTGGTGAACTCGCTGATTTCCTCGGCCATGTCGGCGTCGCGGATCACGGACTCGGAGTTGATCAGCTCTTCCTTGGCGATATGCAGGGAGCGGATATTGGATTCCATCGCATTCTTCTGGATGGCACCCAGTTCACCCCGGATGATGTTGACGTCATCAAGCGCCTTTTCCACCATTTTCATGGTGTCCTGGGCTCCCTGTGCCGTGGTCACATCCACGTCGTTGAGGAACCTGAACCCGCTGTCATTGGGCATGTTGACAGACAGGGTGCGGGTGGAAACGCTGGGCAGCGCTACTGAGACCCGCTGTCCGGCATTGGGCCCGATCTGGAAGACCAGGGAGTTCTGGGCCACGTTGACCCGACCAACCGGAACATTGGGATCTTCCGGGGTGCGGCCCGAATACATCACCTGCAGTCCATCGGCCTTGGTGCCGGTGGCGGCGGTGAGGATGCGTCCCTTGCCGTGGGAAAGCTGACCATTGATGGTGCCGGCCACGTCCGAGCCGTTGTCCACCGACATGGGGATGCCCTGCTGTTGGGAAAGCACACCGGCCACATCGGAAACCACCACGAACTTTTCGTCGGATCCGAACAGGCGGTGGGTCATCACCAACTGGTTTTGTTCGTTCTTCTTCACGTCCACCTGCACTCCGTCCAGATCCATGGCGGTCTGCAGATTGCGGATCACGGTGTCGATGTCCTCGCCCTTGCGGGTCGTGTATTCGGCTACCCGTCCGCCCTGCATCGCGCTCAGGGTCACCTCGGAATCAATCAGTTCCTTGGTCAGGGGCTGTTGTCCGGTCACCTGGGCCTTGCGTGCACTCTGGGTAATGCGCACCTCGAATCCTGAATCGGGGCTGTCGCTGGTTTGCGGCGTGGCCTTGATGAAGGTCAGGCCGTCTCCGGCCGCCAGGCCGTTCACGCCTTGGGAGCCATCCAGGATTTTCTTTTTCCCGAACTGGGCGAAGCGGCTCACCCGGTCGATGGATTCGATGGCGTTTTGCACCTCGAACTGGTCAGCGGCCAGCATGTTGGGGTCGTTGGCGCCCTCGTTGGCGGCGTGAATGGCCAGCTGCCGGACGGATATCAACAGCTTGTTGACCTCGTCCAGGGCCGCCTCGGTGGTTTGCACCATCGTCACGCCGGTTTCCGAGTTGCGGATTGCCTGCTGCACAGAGGCTATCTGCCCGCGCAGCTGTTCGGAGATCATCAACATGGCCGGGCTGTCGGCCGCGCGGACAATCTTTTCACCACTTGAAAGGTGCTCCAGGCTCTTCTTAAGCCGCACATCCGTGTTCAGCATGTTGCGGTGAGTGTTGATGGCCTGTGAGTTGTGATTAATTACCAGAGATCCCATGACAACCTCCTTGTATGGGAATTGACGCGAATCCCTTCGCGCTGGACTCCGTTGCCGGAGTCACCTCAAGCGCCTTCCCGTGCGGATTTTTTTCCGCACTTCCGGCAGCGGCACCCTTGCCGCGCCCGGTTAAAAGGCGATTAAATTTATGCTAATTTATAAAACGTATTAGCATTCTTACTTCAAAATTGTTCAGCCGTTTCCGGCAGGCCGTTCCGGGGACGCAATCATCCCTGGAAAGCTCGGCGCCTTTTTGGCGCCATCGCCTCCCGGCCTGTTTTCGTGCCGCGGGCCTTGTGGCCTTTTTGGCACGTCATCTGCATTTTTATCGGCAGGGAATTTTCCGGTTTCACGTTCTGTTTAGCCGAATCGTGAGCCGGCAAATCAATCATTAACCACCAGGGCTAACGCCTTGCCGAGAAAACCGGACGATGACTGAAAGAACCTTGACTCAGCCGGGATGCCTGACGGACTCAAATCCGCCGTTATCCCTTGTATCGTCCTTCGCCCCTTGCGAACCGTTACTGCTGTCCGCCCTGCCGGGGCTGGAAGCGGCGACCCGGACTCATCATTTCACCGGGCACAACATTCCCTCTGCACCAAACTCAACTGATGCACGTATCAACTGGCATGTTTTTCGGGCTGTCTACGCCGGATAATCACCGGTTTTCATACAAACATCCCGTTTTTCATACCCCGGTTGTTCGCCAGGCGGGTCAAGCGGCATTCTGCCTTTGACTCTCCCGGCCAAGAGCCGGAGCAACCTGTTCTTCCTGCAACTTCAAAACCCTGTACCAGTATCCATTTGCTGCCTGGCCCGCATCCGGCTTTTTATCCTGACCGGGGCCGGGCCGGGCCAGCCGGGGAGATATTTCATCATCCCTGTACGCTGACCCGCTTCAGACTGTCCGTGTCCGTATGGTCCACGGTTTTCTTGGCCTTGATGCCCGACCAGCCTTCCCGCAGGGTGGACAGCAGCGAGATCACCTCGTCCACGATTACCTTGTCCTTGGTCAGGTTGGCTTCTACCAGGCGGTTGAACATGTAGACATACAGCCGCTTGAGGTTCTCTCCGATCTTGCCGCCCTTCTCAGGGCGCAGGGTGACCATCAGTTCGTTGACGATCTCCCTGGCGCGGAGCAGGAAGCCATGCGCGCCCTCGATATCGCTTCTTTCGATGCAGTCATTGGCCTTGTTCAAAAACCTGATGGCCCCGTCATACAGCATGATGATCAACTGCCTCTGATCGGCGGTATGGACGTTGGTTTTCTCGTAGGCGCCGTATGGGTTTTTCCTGGTCATTTCAAAAAATCTCCTGATGCGTTTCTTTATATGGTTCGGGTTCTGATCGGTTCCGATGTTGTTATCAGCCCCGGATGTTTATGTTCTTCTTCTGGTCGGACGGATCGGCCGATGTCGTTCCCAGGGAGTTCCAGCCCTCGCGGAGATCCTTGAGCAGTTCCACCACCTTGCCGATCCTGGAGGTGTCCTTTTCCAGGTTGGCGTCGATAAGCTCGTTGAACATGTATGTGTACAACCGCTGCAGGTTGGTGGCGATTTCGCCTCCGTTCTCCAGATTCAGAGAGGCCAGCAGTTCCGCGATTATGCTTTTACCCTTGACCAGATTCCGGTGGGCCTTGTAGGCATCGCCTTCCTCCATGCGGGTAATGGCGTTGTTCAAAAAGCGGATCGCGCCATCGTAGAGCATGATGATCAGCTTGCGCTGGTCCATGGTGCTGACAGCCGCCTTTTTGTAGGCCTGTTGATATCTTCCGTAACCTTTCACCGTTGCCACTCCACTTAAGGGTTTTCCAGTCTGCCTGTTTCCAATCGGTTATTTTCTACATTCCCGGGAGGCCGGGGATTCCGCTGCCGCCCTTGAGCTGGCTGGACAGATACGACTGCTGTGACTTGAGCTTGGACATCTGTGATTCCAGCCGGGCGAACTTCTCCTGAAGCCGCTCACGCTTGTTGCTGATCCTTTCGTTCATCTGGCCAAGCTGCTGATCCAGGTTTTTCACCTGGTCGCGCAGGCCCTTGCCGATATTGTTGAAGCTTCCGCTGAGAGGGTTCACCAGCGAATCCAGGTATGAGCCGACCCTTCCGGCGATACCCTTGGTAATCTTGATTTTTGCCTCGGGGCCGTCAGGCCGGAGCTTTGATTCGCTGACCCGCACCAGGAGGCGGATGCCCTCGGCATCTCCGTTTTCACTGCCCGCCTTGAGCAGGATTCCATCGCCCTGGGCGGGTGTGCCGTTGATCGTTCCCTCCACGTTTTTCCCGTTCACGCTCTGTCCATCCAGGAGCAGGGAGTATCCGCCTTCGAAGTATCCGGCGGTGGTGAAGGCAATTGAGCTGCGTTCGCCGAAGCGTCCGGAGATCACCTTTATCTGGTTGTTCTCGATCATCACCCTCACACCGGTGTCGCCCACCATCTTGTCGTTTGTGATGGCGTCCTGCAGCACCCGGGCGAATTCCCCGATGGTGTAGTCGCGGATGGGAAGTTCCAGCTGCTCCGATTCGCGTCCTTCCACCTGGATGGTGAAGCGGTTGTTCTGATCGGTAATGCTGATGGGCTCCATCAACATCGGACTGAGGTAATAACCCTGGGTGGGTACGCCGGTGATATCCACATCGTATCCATCGGGGCTGATCTTGGTTTTATCAGTCATTCCGACAAAGCTGATCTGGTTGTTGTCCGACTCACCCTTGTTCCGGAACAGATCGGACACCAGGCCGAAGTTGTCGGCGATTTTTTTCTGCAAAACCGATTCTTCCAGTGTAAGCGCCCCCTGGTCGTTCAGACGGATTCCCAGGGTGAACAACATGTTTGAATCCTTGGGCAGCCCCGCAACCGGGTCCACCACGAGTTCGGTAAGGCGCTGCCTGATGTCGGTAACATCCCTGCTTCCCAGCAATGGTCCCGCAGCGTTGTTCTCCTCGTCGAACTTGGTAACCTCGTCGATCAGGGCGCTGAGCTGGTTGAATTCGTCCACGAAGGTGCGCACCAGTTCCAGGGCCTTTTCCGTTTCCCCGCGAATGGTGATGGTCACCGGTTTATCGCTCATGCCCTGCAGATTCAGCCGGACGCCGTCAATCACGTTGTCGAGCTCATTTGTGGAGCTGACAATCTCCAGTCCTCCGCCCAGTTCCGTCGCGCCAAACCTGATGACGGCATCCTGGGGCGGCTGGATGGTGGCCGTGCGGGTTCGCAGGGTGAACCGGTCTTCCTTGAAGACCCGTCCCGGCCCGAAAGAAACTGAAAGGCCGGAGTCGAAGGGCAGTTCCACACCCATCTGGTAATCATCGCCAACCGAAAGCTCGCCGCTGTTGCCAAGGCTGTCCTCCCAGCCGATCTTGAGATCCTGGGTGATGCCGATGCCGCCGTCCTTGAGCACGGTAAAAGTATAGGTCTTGGCCTCGTCTCCGGTGTATTGCCCGCCAATGGTCACCTGGCTGTTGCTGATGCGGGGCCCGGTTTCCTGGGGCAGATCGGGCATAAGAGACCCTTCGCCCTCCTCGGCGTCTGGCACCGACCAGGGGGTGATATTCTCGATTTTGGGGTCTACCGTCCGTTCCTCTTCGGGCTTCCACCACATATCGCTGGTGTAGCCGGGTATTACGTCAAAGTTGGAAACCTGCCCGCTGGCCAGCACACCCGGATTGAGTGAAATGGTCAGTCCGTCTATCAGGGCCAGCTTGGAGCCCGGCTCGTAGCCGTTGCCCACTCTCAGTATTCCGTTTTCGCCGGAGTCGGATTCCCAGCTGATGCTCAGGCCCGGCGACTCGCCGATCTGGCCTTCTCCCATCACGGTCAGCGTAAAGCTTTGCTCATCGGTGCCAGTGTAGGGGCCTTCGATAACCGGAGAGCCGATGGTGGGGTCGAGCTGCTTGCTCCAGGCGGAGGGCCGGGAAACAGAGGCCAGCCGCTCTTCTTCAGTCAGCCACCAGCTGGTGGAGGGTTTCTCCGCGGAGGCATTGAAGGAAAAGCTGTCTCCCACCACGATTTCACCCGAACTGAATACCAGGGCCAGGCCGTCCACGAATTCCTTGGTCTCACCCGGAGCGTAATTGAAGCTGTCCAGCTCCAGCACGCCGTTGTTGCCTTCGCTGTCGCTCCAGCGCACCTGGAGCTGGGGGGATTCTCCCACCACGCCGGTCTGAACAGCCGTGAAGGTGAATGTCTTGTCCTCGGTGCCGGTATATTCGCCGACCACCTGCACCACTGATGTGGATGCTCCGGTGCCCTTGGCCGTTGTGGTTGCGCTGGCTTCTTCCAGGCCTACTCCCTGCCATCCGGAGGGGCTTTCCACAGAACTGCCGAAATTGGGTGGCGTGCCGCCCCTGAGGTCGATTTCCAGGGAAATACGGCCCGCGGTTCCAGTAGTCTGGCTGGTAATCACCAGCTGGTAGGGGCGTTCCAGGTTGCCGGTTTTTATAATGGTGGCCTGAACGTCGTCAGTGGCGAAGTTTATGGCATCCTTCAGGCCCTGCAGCGTATTGTTGGTTTCATCCACCACGATGCTTATCGGGGACTCCTCGCCTACGGTGATGTTGAATTTGCCGAGGCCGATCTGGGCATCCTGGTTTTCATAACCCTGGGAGACCAACTGATGATTGAGCGCCAGCTTTTCCACCACCAGGGTGTGCTTGCCGGGTTTGGCCCCGCTGGTGGCCGTGGCTGTGACGGCCTCATCGTTGCTGCTTTCAACTGTTTTGCCTTCCCAGACGCCACTGCCGGCCAGCAATTCCACCGAGCCCTTGATATTCTTGAGCCCTTCTTCCACCAGCCTGAAGGCTTCGATTTCCATCAGGGTGGATTCCTTCTGCTTCAACACCGGTTCCAGCCGGCGCTTTTCCACTGTCATGATGGTGTTGATTGTATTCTGGGGATTAATACCGGAGGCCAGACCGGACATCCGATTCGCATCGGCGATAGTCACTCTATCCCGCTCGTCGCCCGATTCGCTTTTAATCGGCTTGGACAAGCTTTTGGCTGTATTGAGTGCTGTGTTAATCTCGGTCATGGCTTAAAAGTTTCAGCTATAAAAAAACAGCGTTTGTGATTTCCTTACCCGGGGTTCCTTGTTCACCGCCCCGATATTTCCTTATCGGCGGCTCCGGGGAAAAATTTAGCCCGGCAGAAAATTCCCGGGACTTTTTTTTCAACGCATTGATATGCTTGAACTTGTTTCATCAATGCAGTTGGCCCGCCCAGTGGGCGGAGTACTCTGGTTAAATCCGTTCAAAAAACATTCCAGCCGGGGGCCTCAGGCCCCCGTTTTCCGGCCGGTTATCCGCCCCTGTTGGTCAGCAGGGTAAGCACCGACTGCGGGGTCTGGTTGGCCTGGGCCAGCATGGCCATGCCCGAGGCCAGCATTATCTGGTTGCGGGTGAATGTGCTCACCTCTTCTGCCATGTCCGCATCACGCAGGCTCGATTCCGCCGATGTCAGGTTCTCGTGGGCGATTCTGAGGCTGCTGGTGTTGGTCTCCAGGGTGTTCTTCTGGAAGGCTCCCAGAGTGGCCCTGAGGGTGGAAACCTGGTTGATGGCCTCGTCAATCAGCAAGATGGCATCCTGCGCCCCCTGTGAGGTGGTCACATCAATCTCCGACAGGCTCTTGAATCCACTCATGTTTTCCAATCCGGTGGAAAGCCGGTCGGCCTTGGCGTCCAGCAGGGACAGCTTCACGGTCTGCCCGCGGGTGGGGCCCACCTGGAACGACAGGGAGTTCTGGGTTACATGCACATACCCCTCGATGTCATCCTCCACCCTGGATGGAATCTCCCAGGTGTAGGTCATGAACTCGCCTTCCTCCTTCATGCTCACCGGCCTTGCTCCGGGAACGGGCGGCGTCATCTTGTTCAGGTCCTGCACCTGCGGGTTGGGAATGATCTGCGGGCCGTCCGCTACGAACTTGGGCAGGCGCTGCTTGAACGTCCCCACCGAGTTGAAGCGCACCTCAAGCCCTTCCACATCGGTGGATTCCGAGCCTTTCAGTATCTCTCCATCGCCAAGGGCGATCTTGTCGTCGATCAGACCCTCCACATCGCGGCCGCGCAGGGCCTCCTCGAACCGTCCCGGTTCTGAGGCCAGCACCCCGGCGTGGCCGGAAGCCACGAAGAAGGTCTTGGCTGAGCCGAACTCCCGGTGCCGCACGGTGAGCTTGTCCTCGTTACCGCGGTCTATGTAGACATCGACATTCATGCCGTTGTCGTTGGCCTTGCGTTGCAGGGTCTGGGCAATTACCTCCCGGATGTCCTTGATGACCTTGTCGGAGTCATACTGCATGGGATTGCGCTTGAGTTCCGCGATTGTCTTGCGGATGACCTCGCCGTCCTCGTTGTTGTCCAGCGAGAAGCTGGCGGTGCGTCCGCCCTCGGAAATCATCACCTCAAAGGCAGCCACCAGTTCGCTGGTGTCGGAGGGATTGATGTCATTCCAGTTGATGGCCCTGGTACCCTGCTTTTCGGTGCGGGTGGCGGCCCTGGTGATATTGACCTTATAACCCTCGGCCGGCGAGGACACTGTTTCCGGGGAAGCCGCCACAAAGCTCAGGCCGTCGCCCACGGCCACGCCGTTGGCTCCGTTGGAGCCATCGAGCAGCGTTCGGGTGCCGTACTGGCTGTTGCGGGCTATCCGGTCGATGGAGTCCAGCGCGTTTTCAATTTCCGACTGGTCGGCCAGGAGCATGTTGTCATCGTTGGCGCCTTCGTTGGCGGCGTGGATGGCCAGCTGGCGCATGGAAACCAGCAGCTTGTTGACCTCGTCCAGGGTGGCTTCTGCCGTCTGCACCATGGAGGTGGAAGCCTCCGAGTTGCGGATGGCCTGTTCGATGGAGGCAATCTGGCCGCGCATCTGTTCTGAAATCACCAGGGTGGCCGGGCCGTCCGCGGCGCGGTTGATCCGCTGGCCGGAGGAAAGTTTTTCCAGGCTCCCGGATAGTTCGCCATCGGTCTTGTTCAGATTCCGCAGAGCATTAAGGGCGGGAATATTGTGATTGATCCGTAATGCCATTGGGGCTTCTCCTGATTAATTAACTGCCTTTTGCTGCTTCAGTTTTGTCGGCATCAAATACGTGCCGCCCTGTTGGGAAATCTCGCAGGTGCTTCCTGCTAATGATGTTGTCGGCGCATGAAAAATAAACTTGAGGGTTTTGCTCCTGATTATGCGCCTACCACCGCACCTGAGTTCGCGGTATTCCGGCAGGACCTCACCTGTCTGGCCTGCCGCTTATGATCTGGTTATCGGATGGGTGGGGAAAACCTTTAGGCTCCGGGGAGTGATTTTTCGGCCCGGGAGGCATCTCGGCAGATACGGGATTGTCTTTTCGTTAAAAAACCAAGCAAGATAAGGGTGTTGGTTATTTCTCGGGTCCGTTCCGGGGGGGGCTGCGGGCTTCCGGAGTCGGCTGGCATCCCGGCCATGGTTCTGATAAATCTGGTAAGGGTGTTTGAAAACAGAGGTGGGAATAAAGGCCAATGACGATATATCTATCCGTTTCCGAAGACAATGACGCCTATGTCAGGCGCTGTGCGGAGGTATTCGATGCCCTGGGCTTTCAGGCCCTGGAGCGCGATGGCCGTTTCGTTGTTTCGCTGGCGGGCGGGGAGACACCCCGCGAGGTGTACGCCGGCTGGGCCAAGCACTCCCGGCTTCCCTGGTCCAAGGTGGTGCTGCTGTTTGGCGATGAACACTGCCTCACCGAGGATAAGCCGGGGTCCAACCACCAGATGGTGCAGGAAAGCCTGCTGGAAAATCTCGGCGAACAGCCCCAGGTGCTGCGGATGGAAGGGGAGAATACCGATGCCGCCCAGGCCGCGCTTGCCTATGAGGCGCAGTTGCGGGAAGTGCTGGGGAGCCAGGGTCGGGTCCACCTGACCCTGCTGGGTCTGAGCCCCGGGGGGGAGACCGCCTCGCTTTTCAGGGGCAGCGAGGCCGTGAAGGAATCGGACCGGCTGTGTGTGGTTACCACCAGCCCCGGGGGCGGGGAGCGCCTGACCCTGACCGTGCCTTTCCTGCGCCGCTCCCACAAGATATTTTTCCTGGCGTCCGGGAGCCAGAAGGCGGAAATAGTGAAGCAGGTACTGGAGGGACGGCTGAGCCCGGAAGAGTATCCGGCGCAGTTTTTCCTGCGCGACGACCGCCTGAATGTCAATCTGCTGCTGGATAGGGACGCGGCCTCACAGCTCACCCGGATTGAATAACCGGGTGGCGCGGCATGGGCTCCTGCGCGGGCCGGAACGAAGCACTCAAAGACAATCCCCATGAGCACCTGGATATACGTTCACGACCTGGACCCCATCATCTTTACCGCCGGCCCCTTGCGGGTGGGCTGGTACGGCACCATGTACGCGGTGTCCTTCCTGACAGGCTACTGGTACTACCTGCGCATGTCCCGCCGCCCGGGCAGCGTTATTCCCACCGAGGAGGTACCCAACCTTCTGACCTACATTATTCTCGGCTCGGTGCTGGGGGGGCGGCTGGGCTGGGTGCTGTTCTACGGCGGGACGCCCTATCTGCTGGAGCCCTGGCGGGTACTGGAAACCTGGAAGGGGGGCATGTCCTTCCACGGCGGGCTGCTGGGCTTTCTGGTAGCCATGTGGGTCTATGCCCGCCGCCATGGCCTGGAACTGCTCAAGGTGGGAGATTTCGTGCTGACCTGGGTGCCCGTGGGGCTGTTTTTCGGGCGCATCGGCAACTTCATCAACGGGGAACTGTACGGCAAGCCCACCGACGGGACCTGGGGGGTGGTGTTTCCCTCCGACGGGCAGGGCCTGCCCCGTCACCCCAGCCAGCTATACGAGGCTCTGCTGGAAGGCGCGCTGATCTTCCTGGTGCTGTCCGTATTGCGCGACAGGGTGCATCGCAAGGGTCTGCAGCCCGCCGTGTTTCTGCTCATGTACGGCCTGGCCCGCATCACGGTGGAATTCGTGCGGCTGCCCGACGCCGATATCGGATACCTGGCGGGCTTTGTCACCATGGGCATGGTGCTGAGCCTGCCCATGGTTCTGGTGGGTGCCGGCTGGATTGTATTTACCTTTCTCAGAATCGCCCCGGAGCCCCCTCCGCCCGCGGAGGCGCAAACCTCTCCCGCAGCCAGCCACCAGCAGGGCCGAGGCAACAGGCAGGGCCAAGGCAAAAAGAACCGCCGGCGCTGAAACCTGTCTTTGGTATGAAAGAGGTGCGTCCCTGGCGGCTGTCAGGCTCTGCCTGAAAGGCATAATAACCGGTGGTTCTCAGCTCCCCCCAAAAAAATGATCTCACACACAACCTACTCCGCCAGCAGCTTCAGGGCGGCCTCCACCGCCCGTCCGGGGGGCAGTTCCTGCAGGCAGCGCAGATGCCCCAGGGGGCAGGTGCGCCGGTAGCAGGGGGCGCAGGGCTGGGGGTTTTGCAGCAGCACGGCCCGGGGGTTGAGCGGGGCCGTCCAGTGGGGATTGGTGGAGCCGAACAGGGCGATCTGCGGTATCCCGGCGGCGGCGGCCATGTGCATGGCCCCTGAGTCGTTGCTGATGAGCAGCCGCGCCCGGGCCAGCAGCGCGGTCAGTTCCAGCAGCCCTGTCTCGCCGCACAGGTTCAAGCCGCCCGCCAGCCCGGCGAGGATTTCCGCGCCCAGTTCCCGGTCCTTGGCCAGCCCGGCCACCACAACGGGCCAGCCCGCGTCCGCCAGCGCCCGGGCGGTTTCCCGGTAATGCTCATCCGGCCACTGCTTGGCCGGGCCGTATTCGGCTCCCGGAGCCAGCACCACGTAAGGGGGGTGCTCCCGCAGCCGCTCCGGCAGGTGTTTCTCCACCCATTCCGGGGGCATGTCCAGCCCGGCAGGCTGGGCCTCCAGTTCTGCGTGTCCCCAGGGGGCCAGCAGGTCCAGGTACTCCCGCACCAGATGCACCGAGCGTGGGGCGTGGCTGTGCCGCAGCGCCGGACGCAGCAGGAGCGAGCGCCACTCGCCCGCGTAGCCGATGCGGTGGGGGATGCCGGAGCGGAAGGCCATCCAGGCCGAGGAGAAGCTGGGCGGCAGCACGAAGAAATGCGAGTAGCCCGCCCCGCGCAGGCTTTTGCCGAAGGCCCCCGCGCTGGCGGTCTTGCGGTCGAAGACCCGTATTTCACCCCGCCGGGGCAGGGGAAGCCGCTCAAAGCCGGCTCGCACGATCAGGTCAATCCGCACTCCCGGAAACATCTCCAGCGCGGCCCGGATGAACCCGGTGGCCATCATCAGGTCCCCCAGCCAGTTGGGGGTGCGGATCAGCACGGCCTTTGGCAAGGGGGCTGCCTGATGCGCTGGAATGTGCGGGGTTTGTTCCGGCATTGCTTTTTCCCGGCGGGAGGTTTTAGGGTTAGGGACACCACGCGGCCCCGTCCCGGGGCCCTCTTTGGCATAAACAACCGGCGGAAAGGGCCATGGTCAAGATCAATAAAGTCTACACGCGGACCGGAGACGGGGGCAACACGTCCCTGGTGGGGGGCCGCAAGGTTTCCAAGGACGATCTCAGGGTGGAATGCTACGGCACCATTGACGAGCTGATATGCGTGCTGGGACTGGCCCGGGCGGGCAACTCCGAACACCCCAGCGCCGTTTCGGAAGACCTGGACGAGATGCTGGGGCATTTTCAGGGGCGGCTGTTCAACCTGGGGGCCGAACTGGCCACCCTGCCGGAGGACCGCCGGGAGTCCGCCCCGGCCATCAACGAGTCGGACGTGCAGAACCTGGAGACCATGATTGATAAGCTCAACGCGGACCTGCCCCCGCTGGACGGCTTCGTGCTGCCCGGCGCGGCCGTGGTATCCGCGTTCCTGCACCAGGCCCGGGCGGTCTGCCGCCGTGCGGAGCGGCTGGTGGTGTCCCTGGAGCGCCGGGAGCGGGAAGCAGGT
>JAOUPZ010000156.1 GCA_029879595.1 Deltaproteobacteria bacterium
TTTTAAGTGTTTACCGACTGTCTCTAAACTGGCATTCGAATATATATATTATGAACGGAATATATATGCGAATGGCTGTCCCGGGCCGCCGGCCAGGGATCTCATGACATTTGAGTATATCACCCCTGCTCTGGTTCGGTAGTTTTTTGAGAGCCTGCCGGATTCTTACCTGCTGACTCAGCCCCCGCAAAATCTTTGCCCTGGTATTTACCCTGGTATTTGCCCTGGTATTTGCCCCCAATCGCCTGCGCGAACAGGTCTCCGTGATCCCTTTTGCGGGTGGGTACCTGCCTTGGGCCGGGCTTGAGCCTTTTACCCTCTGTGTCAGGAATCGAACAGGGCCGCGGCCAGTTGGGTCACGTTTTTCACCCGGTCGGCTTCCAGCCCTGGAGGCGGCCTGTTGTCCGGGGCCGCCGGGCCGGCCTCAGGCAGCAGGGCCTTTTTGAAGCCCAGCCGCGCGGCCTCGGCCAGGCGTTCCTGCATGAAGCGCACCGGGCGCAGTTCCCCGGTCAGGCCCACCTCGCCCAGCACCACCGTGTCGTGGTCAATGGGGCGGTTGCGGAAGCTGGAAAGCAGGGCGGCCACCACCGCGGCATCCACCGCCGGTTCGCTCAGGCGCAGCCCCCCCACCACGTTGAGGTAGATGTCCAGGCCGCTCAGCACATCGCCCAGGTGCTTTTCGATCACGGCCTGAAGCATGGCCACTCTGTTGGGCTCAACCCCCACCGCCGTCCGCCGGGGCGTGGCTGTGGAGTTCTCACCCACCAGGGCCTGGATTTCCACCAGCAGGGGGCGGGTTCCCTCGATGCCGGGAAAAACCACCGTGCCCGGCGCGGAGGAGTTTCGTTGCCCCAGGAACAGCGAGGAGGGGTTTTCCAGGGTAGCCAGCCCCCGGGGAGTCATCTCGAACAGGCCCACCTCGTTGCTGGAGCCAAAGCGGTTCTTTACCGAGCGCAAAAGCCGCTGGGGGCGCTCCTCCAGCCCTTCCAGATACAGCACCACATCCACCATGTGCTCCAGGCTGCGGGGGCCGGCCAGTGTGCCCTCCCGGGTGACGTGTCCCACCAGCACCAGGGCCACATCCAGCCGCTTGGCGGCCTCGATCAGGCTGGCAGCGCAGGCCCGCACCTGGGATACGTTTCCCGTGGCGGCGTCCAACTGTCCGCTGCGGACGGTCTGGATGGAATCCACCACCACCAGGCGAGGGCGGGCGCGCTGGATTTCCGCGAGCATGCGCTCCAGGTCTACCTCGGCCAGCAGGCTTACTCCCTCCACCGGACAGCCCAGCCGCTGGGCGCGCAATTTTATCTGTGAGGCTGATTCCTCCCCGCTGATATACAGGGCCTGGTAGCCGGCGGCACCCAGGCCGCTGAGAAGCTGCAACACCAGGGTTGATTTGCCGATTCCCGGATCGCCGCCCAGCAATATCACCGCGCCGGCGGGCAGCGTGCCCCCCAGCACCCGTTCCAGTTCGGGCAGCCCTGTGGCCATCCGCAGAGGCTCTTCGGCCTGTGCCGCTTCCAGCAGGGGGCGTGACTGTCCGGAGTCTTCGCCGCCGGGGCCATGATGCAGGCGCACCACGGAGGGCCCGTAGGCGGACAGGTCCTCCTCCACCGTGTTCCACTCCCCGCATTCCGGGCAGCGTCCCATCCACTTGGGGAATTCCGCCCCGCATTGCCTGCACAGGAATATTTTTCGTGATCTGGCCATCCGTTGCCGGTTGATGGTGTCCAGGGGGGGCTTTTGCCGGGCCGCCGGCAAAGGACCCTGGGGGTCGTGTCGTTATTCGGGGAGGGGGGTCTGGCCGCCTGCCTGACCGCCTGCCTGTCCGCGTCCGAACTGGCGGGTCAGTTCCTGGTGCCATTCCTCATCGGTGAGGGATATCCGGTCCCCGTTGGCCATGATCTTCCAGGCGCCCTCGCTGTCCAGGCCCAGTTTTTCCACGATCAGCGCCGGGTCCTGCTGGGCTGGCTCGTCGGTGTCCTGCCCAGCCCCTTCCTGCTTTTCCGGGGCCGTCTCTACCTCCTCCTGCTCCGCGGCCATGGCGCGGGGTTCAGGCGCCGGCTGTGCTGCGGCAGGCTGTGCTGCGGCAGGCTGTGCCGGGGTGGGCTGTGCTGCGGCAGGCTGTGCTGCGGCAGGCTGTGCTGCGGAAGGTCGGGAGGCTGCCTCTTCTCCATCTTCCAGGTCGAATGAGGCCTGTATTTCCTCTGATCCCCCGTTACCCTTGCTCATTTCTTACTCCGGTATGAATTTGCCTTGGTTGGTTTGTTTCCGGTGGGGCGGCGCCTCCGGTCTGTTTCCTGAACATACCACGGACCGGCCGTACGAACAAGGAGAACGGGCCGGATGAAGTACGGGTTTTTCCTTCTGCCAGCAGGCAGGCGGCAGGCAGGCAGCAGGGCACACAGGTGGACAAAGCCCCGCCGTGGCGCGAATCTAAGGGAAGGCTCACCGCCCCCCATCAGGGGAAGCCGGTTAAAGGGCCACGGAGGACGGCGCAGGAGATGCGGGCATGAGAAAGCTCTACCGGGGGGATAATCTGGAGGTGATGCGCAGGACGCTGGCCGATGAGTCGGTGGCCCTGGTGTATCTTGATCCGCCCTTCAACTCCCGGCGCAACTACCATGCGAATCACCGCCAGGCCGCCGAAAGGGGCTGGACATCCGGCGGGGGGCAGGACGCCGCCGCCCCGGGAGCGGTGGAGTGCTTTGGGGATACATGGCAATGGGGGGAGGAGGCGGAACGCGACTGGGAGCAATTGCGGAGCCTCCGGACGGCTGCCGGCTCAAGCGACGGGGGGAACGTGGGGCGACTGCTGGAGGCGCTGGAGCAGGTTGCCGGACGGGGCCCCCTGCTGGCCTATCTGATTATGATGGCCCCGCGTCTGCTGGAACTTCGCCGGGTGTTGCGGCCCACCGGCAGCCTGTACCTGCACTGCGATGGCAGCGCCAGCCATTACCTCAAACTGCTGCTGGACGCGGTTTTCGGGCCGGCCAACTTCCGCAACGAGATCATCTGGCATTATTACAACAAATATTCGGCGGGCAAGCGGCTTTTCGGGAAGAACTTCGACCAGATATTTTTCTATTCCCGGGGTCCCCGCTACCTGTTCAACCCCTTGCGCGAGCCTCGGGAGAAACCGGCCCGGCAGTTGCTGCGGGAAAACGTGGGGGGCGTTCTAAAAAACCGGAAAGGCCCGGACGGAAAGGTAATGTACCGCCAGGTGGTGGACCGCAAGGTGGATTCGGTATGGAAGATTCCCTGCCTGCAGCCCGCTTCCGGCGAGATGACAGGCTACCCCACCCAGAAGCCCCAGGCCCTGCTGGAAAGGATTGTGCAAGCCTCCTCGGCTCCGGGGGATGTGGTGCTGGATCCGTTCTGCGGCTGTGGCACCACCCTGCATGCGGCCGAGGAACTGGGCCGGGGCTGGATCGGGATTGACTCATCGGATGCGGCGCTCCGGGCGGCTGAAAACAGGCTGGCGGGAGCCTTCCCCGGGCTGGAGTTTGGGGTGGAGGCCCCTTTGGACTGAGGCCCGGCCTCCAGCGCTCATTCAGAGCTGAAGGGGCGCTCTCCGGATACCAGGTTTCTCACCATGTCCTCATAGGTTTCCCGGCGGCGGATCAGCCTGGTCAGGCCGTTTTCCACCAGAATTTCTGCGGGACGGGGGCGCAGGTTGTAGCTGGATGCCAGTGACATGCCGTAGGCACCGGCGTCCAGCACGGCCAGCAGATGGCCCACTTCCGGCCGGGTGATCTCCCGGGGTTCCAGACCATCCGCGTTCTGGGTGAAGACGTCCCCGGACTCGCAGATGTTCCCCGCCACCACCGCCTGGATCTTCTCCCCCCGGACCGCCGTGGCGTTCACCACCTCGTGATAGGCGCCGTATAGCGCCGGGCGGATAAGATGGTTGAACCCGCTGTCGGTGCCGATGAATGTGTATCGGGGAGTGGAGGAGATGTTGGTGACGCGGGCCAGCAGGGTCCCGGCCTGGGCGACCATGTAGCGACCCGGTTCCAGTTTCATGCGCAGTTCCTTGCCGTAGTCGGCGCAGAAGACGCGGAACCGTTCCGTCATGGCCTGGCCCAGCTCTTTTAGGGGCAGGGGCTGCTGATCCGGGCGGTAGGGTATGCCGAATCCGCCGCCGAAGTCCACGAATTCCAGGTCCGGAAAATCCTGGGCGGTGCGGCAGACGATTTCCATGGCCGTCATCATGTCCTCGGTGCGCAGGATGCCCGTGCCGATGTGGGAGTGGATTCCCACCAGCCTGAGCTGATGCCGCGTCAGCAGTTCACGGATGGCCTCGCCCTGATCGTGGTAGATGCCGAACTTGGAGGCCGGGCCCCCGGTGATCACATGGTGGTGGTGTCCGGCGCCCACGTCCGGGTTGATGCGCAGGCCCACCCGCCCTCCGGGATTGAGCCGTCCGTACAGGTCCAGTTCCTTCAGCGAGCCGATGTTGATATTCACGTTACGCCCGATCGCGTAACGAAGGTCGCCGGCGTCCAGGTTGTTCCCGGTGAACAGGACGGTTTCCGGGGCAAAGCCGGCTTCCAGGGCCAGCCGCAGCTCGAACGGAGATACCGCCTCGGCTCCCAGGCCCTCGGCTTTGAGTATGCGCAGGATCGCCGGGTTGGAGTTGGCCTTCATGGCGTAGTGCAGGTCCACAGGGGCCCCGGCGAAACTCTGCTTGAACTCGCGGGCCTGGCGGCGGATCACCTCCTCCTCGTACACATACAGGGGGGTGCCGAAGGCCTCGGCGAGAGCCTCCACCGGGCAGTCGCCCAGGAACAGCTGGTTTTCCCGTTCTTCCATCTCGGTTCCTCGTTTTACGCCTTGCACGGGCCCGCCGCAGCCAGTTACGTCAGGGCCAGTTACGTCAGAGAACGTAGCGCGTCAGGTCGCGGTCTTCCAGAATGGCGCCCAACTGCCGGCGGATGTATTCCGGCGTGACCTCAATGGTCTGGCCGTCCAGGGAGGGAGCCTCGTAGCTCACCTCCTCCAGTGTTTTTTCCAGTATGGTATGCAGCCTTCTGGCCCCGATATTCTCATGGCTGGAGTTGACCTGGTAGGCGATATCCGCCAGTTCCCCGATGGCCTCCGTGGTGAAATCCAGATTGACCCCCTCGGTTTTCATAAGCTCCTGGTACTGCTTGATCAGGGCGTTGTCCGGTTCGGTGAGTATGCGCACGAAGTCCTCCCTGGTGAGGGGCTTGAGCTCCACCCGGATGGGAAAGCGCCCCTGCAACTCGGGGATGAGGTCGGAGGGCTTGGAAACATGGAACGCCCCGGCGGCGATGAACAGAATATGGTCGGTGCGTACCGGGCCGTACTTGGTGATGACCGTACTGCCCTCCACCAGCGGCAAAAGGTCGCGCTGCACCCCCTCGCGGGAAACGTCCGGGCCATGACCCTGGCTGCGTCCGGCCACCTTGTCGATCTCGTCCAGGAACACAATGCCGTTCTGTTCCACGCAGCGCAGGGCCAGCCGGGAGACCTCGTCCATGTCGATCAGCTTTTCGGCCTCTTCCTGCTGGAGTATCTCCAGGGCTTCCGGCACGGTCAGCCGCCGTTTCTTGTGCCTTTTGGGCATCATGCTGGAGAGCATGTCCTTGAGATTGATGTCCATGTTGTCCATTCCGGACATGGGGAAGAATTCAACCATGGGGCCACCGGACTTTTCCGCAAGATCCATTTCCACCGACCGGCTGTCCAGCTTGCCCTGCCGCAGCATGGCGCGGAACTTCTCCCGGGTGGCGCTTCCCTCCTGTTGGCGGCCCTGCTCCAGGCCCTGCCCCGGCTCGGAGACTGCGCCGGAATCCGGCACCGGCGGCACCAGCACGTCCAGCAGGCGCTCCTCGGCATGTTCACGGGCCTTGTCCTTCACGGTTTCCTGCTGTATTTTGCGCGCCATGTTGATGCCCACCTCGGTCAGGTCGCGGATGATGGAATCCACATCGCGGCCCACATAGCCCACCTCGGTAAACTTGGAGGCCTCGACCTTGATGAAGGGGGCACCGGTGAGCCGAGCCATGCGCCGGGCAATTTCCGTCTTGCCCACGCCGGTGGGGCCGATCATGGTGATGTTCTTGGGCAGTATCTCCTCGCGCAGTTCTTCGGGCACCTGCTGGCGCCGCCAGCGGTTCCTCAGGGCAATGGCCACGGAGCGCTTGGCGTCCTCCTGGCCGATGATGTACTTGTCCAGTTCGGCCACTATCTGCCGGGGAGTAAGTTCCGTGGGGGACATGTTCGATGTCATCTGGGTGATTCCGGAGTGTTGGTGTATCCTGCCGGCGCTTTGCCCGGGGGCTGAACCGCTGCCGGGCAGGGTCCGGCCAGGGCCGCGTTGGCGGGGCTCAAAGTTCCTCGATAATCAGGGAGTCGTTGGTGTAGATGTCAATGGAGGCCGAGATGCGCATGGCCTGCTCCACCACCTCGCGCGGCGGCAGTTCGCCATGGGCCATCAGGCCCCGGGCGGCAGCCAGGGCCAGCATCCCCCCCGAGCCAATGGCCATCAGGCCGTCCTCCGGCTCGATCACATCGCCATTGCCGGAGATTATCAGGGAGAGATCCTTGTCGGCCACCGTGAGCATGGCCTCCAGGTTGCGCAGCATCTTGTTGGTGCGCCACTCCTTGGCCAGTTCCACCGCAGAGCGCAGCAGGTTTCCGCCGAACTCCTCCAGCTTGCCCTCGAATTTTTCCACCAGGGTGAACGCATCGGCCGTGGAGCCCGCGAACCCGGCCAGCACCTTGCCGTGATAGGTCTTGCGCACTTTTCGGGCGTTGGCCTTCATGATGGTCTGGCCCAGGGTCACCTGCCCGTCGCCGGCCATGGCCACGGCGTTCCCCCGCCGCACCGAAAGGATGGTGGTGCCGTGGAAGGTGACGCCTCCCCCGCATCCGGGTGAGGAGCCGAAATGATATTTACACGAAGAACTCAAAGCTGCTTTCTCGCCTCGGTCAGAATTGGACTCCAGCCCGGCGGACCGGGAATAACATTGTATATTGGGCAGCCTGTATCCAGCAGCCCGTATCCAGCAGCTTATTGAAAATACTATGCTGAAAACCCTATCCAGAAGACTATCGGCTGGCGGGGCAGTTGTAAACGGGGTGAAGGGCGGTGAGGGATTCAGTCCGTGCCATCCTCAAAAGCGCGCCCGGCGGCCCGGTACACCTCCCGCAGGGGCACTCCGTGCTCGCGGGCGGCGGCGCGGG
>JAOUPZ010000157.1 GCA_029879595.1 Deltaproteobacteria bacterium
ATCCATATCACCCGCAACAAGACCTCCTGGACCGCTGGCGCAGACACGCCCGCGCAACCGGACGGGCCGGACCTGGGAGGTGAGAAATGAGCCGGGAACTGCTGGTATTTTCCCCTGCCCGGGTCGCAGCCATGGTGCTGCGCTACTACTACCTGCTGCGCAACTCCTGGCCGCGCCTGGTGGAGCTCATCTACTGGCCCACCGTGCAGATGATCATGTGGGGATTCATCACCAAGTTCTTCGTTTCCCATTCGGACTGGCTGATGCAGGCCGCGGGAGTGCTCATCAGCGGGGTGCTGCTCTGGGACGTGCTGTACCGGGGCCAGTTGGGGGTGTCCCTGATGTTCTTCGAGGAGATGTACGCCCGCAACCTGGGCAACCTTTTTGTGAGCCCCCTGCGGCCCCTGGAGCTGGTGGCGGCCCTGCTCACCGTGAGCCTGCTGCGCACCCTGCTCAGTTTTTCCGGGGCGGCGCTGCTGGCCCTGCTGCTCTACCGATACAACATCTTCACCCTGGGCCTGCCCCTGACGGTGTTCTTCTTCAACCTGCTGATATGGGGGTGGTCCATTGGCCTGCTGGTGTGCAGCCTGGTGCTGCGCTACGGCATCGGGGCGGAAAGCCTGGCCTGGGTGGCCATCTTCGCCGTGGCCCCCTTCAGCGGGATCTACTACCCGGTGGCGACCCTGCCCGACTGGCTGCAGCCGCTGGCCTGGCTGCTGCCGGCCAGCCATGTTTTCGAGGGAATGCGGGCCCTGATGATCCAGGGGGTGTTCCGCGTCGACCTGATCATCAACGCGGGGCTGCTCAATCTGGCCTACCTGCTTTTGAGCCTGGGGGTGTTCGGGCTGACCTTCCGCGCCGCCCGGCGCCGGGGCCTGCTCCTGAACGTGGGGGAATGAGCCCCCGGGCAGACCGTCCTGCTACCGGGGGAATGTCCTCAGAGACCGGCTCTCAGCCGCGCTCCACCACCCCGCTGGGACTGGGGTGCTTCGCGCACAGTTCCTTCACCTCCTCCTTCACGGCTGCCGGGTCGGCCTCGCCCTTGCACAGAGCCACGATCCATTCGGCGATGCGGATCATCTCCTGCTCCTTCATGCCGCGGGTGGTGGCCGAGGGCGTACCCAGGCGCACCCCGGATGACTTGAACGGGGGCAGGGGATCATCGGGGATGGCGTTCTTGTTCAGGGTGATCCCGGCGGATTCCAGCAGGGCCTGGGCCTCCTGACCGTTCTTTCCAAAGGAGGTCATGGTGTCCAGCACCATCAGGTGGTTGTCCGTGCCGTTGGTGATGAGCCTGCAACCGCGCTCCATCAGCGCACCGGCCAGCACCTTGGCGTTGGCCAGCACCTGGGTGGCGTACTGGCGGAACTCCGGCCGGGCGGCCTCGCCCAGGGCCACGGCGATGGCCATGACCTTGTTCATGTGCGGCCCGCCCTGCAGGCCGGGAAACACCGCGCGGTCGATCAGGGTGGGCAGGTTCTCCAGGGTCTTTTCCGGAGCCTTCAGTGGATTGCCGGCAATGCCCTTGCTGAGGATCATCGCGCCCCGGGGGCCCCGCAGGGTCTTGTGGGTGGTGGTGGTGATGACGTTGAACCCGTGATCCAGCGGGTTGGGCAGCGCCCCCCCGGCAATCAGCCCGGCGATGTGGGCCATGTCGGCCATGGCCATGGCGCCCACCTTCTGGGCGATGCCCGCGATGCGGGCATAATCAAGCTGCCGGGGGTAGGAGGAAAAACCGGCGATGATGATCTTGGGCCTGGCTTCCAGGGCCGTGGCTTCCAGGGCATCGTAATCAATCTCGCCGGATTCGATGTCCTTCATCTTGTACCGGATGAAATTGAAGGCCTTGGCCGCAAAGGTCACCGGAGCCCCATGGGTCAGGTGCCCCCCGTGGGACAGATCCATGGCCAGCACCGTATCCCCCGGGTCCATCCAGGAGGCATACACGCACAGATTGGCCGCCGCGCCGCTGAGAGGCTGCACGTTGGCGTGATCGGCCCGGAACAGGGCCTTGGCCCGCTCGATGGCCAGCGACTCGATGCGGTCGGTGTAGGTCTGGCCGCCGTAATAACGCCTGCCGGGCGTGCCCTCGGCGTACTTGTTGCCCATCAGGGTTCCCAGGGCCTCAATCACGGCCTCGCTGACGTAGTTTTCCGACGGTATCAGCTCCAGGCCCTCGGCCTCCCGAACGGCCTCTCCCTGGAGAATCTCAAATACTTCGGGGTCCGACTGGGGCAGTACATGATACTTCATGGCGGTTCCTTAATAGATAGGCTTGAAAATTTTCCGTTTTTATCTGGGATTTCCCGGAGTCCCTCCAGCTTCCCACGGGCCGCCCCGGCTCCGGACCGGCTTGTTGGGGGCTGATCAATCGTGGGCAAGGGTGAATCGGAAAAATTTTCTCACCATAAGCGCAGAAGATGCAAGCCGGTTGGCAAGAAAAATAAAAGGAGACTCACCCCCTGCCATGCTTATTTCCCCGGCGCGCCTTCCATCCGGAACGAGCGGAAGGCGGGCAGCAGGAAACCCGCCACCCCGGTGGACGCGCAGATCAGCCCGATCACGGCGAACAGAATGTGCGAGTCCAGCCATTCCAGCACCAGCCCCGTGAGGCCGATGGACAGCGCCGTCATGCCCGCCACCGCCAGGTGGAAATAGCTGAACACCCGCCCCTGGAACTCCTGGGGCACGCGGGCATGGAGCACTGTGAGCCGGGATATGGTTATGGCGGGGATGCCCAGGGAATGTATGGCGATCACCGCCAGCGTCCCCGGCACGGACTGAATCCAATACAGCGGCAGATAGGTCAGACCGTCATATATCAGCGCCACGAACAGCAGCCGCAAGGGGTCAAAGCGCCCCGCATGGCGCGAGATGAGCCAGGTGGCCACGATCATGCCGGCCGCGTAGGTGCCCTCCACCAGGGCATAATCGGAAGCGGTGCCGCCCAGGCGCTCCCGCACCAGCACCGGTATCCCCACGAATACCGGCCCCATGAGAAAGAAGTTGTTGACCAGGGTGATCACCCAGATCCACAGCACCGGACGGTCGCCGGATAAATAGGCCAGCCCCCGCCGGAAGTCCGCCCAAAAGGCCGCCGGGCTGGCCGCGCCTTCACCCTGCCGGCTCCGGCACGGCTTGAGCCCCAACAGCATAAACAGGGACAGCCCAAAGGCCAGCGCCACCATCCAGAATAGCTGCACCACCGGGATGAACGGCAGGGCCGCCGCCGCCAGAAACGGCCCGATCACCAGGGAAAACTGCCAGGCGGACTGCACCAGCGAGTTGGCCCTGAGCAGGTCTTTACCGCCGGAAAGCAGGGGAATGGCGGCATCCCGGGCCGGGCCGAAGAACGATGAGGCGCAACTGAGCAGAAACCCCAGCCCGGCCACGGCGGTCACGGGCAGGCTGTGCAGGATGAACAGCAGGGGCAGAGCGGCGGCCAGAATCAAGCGGGCCAGGCTTGCCAGGAGCATGGTGGTGCGGTAGTCCCTCCGGTCCACCACCACCCCGGCCCACAGCCCCACCAGAAAGGCCGGCAGATAGGTCACCATGGTCACCAGTCCGGTGGCGGCCGCCGAGCCGGTTGCCTCCAGCAGAAACCACAGCAGGGCTATCTGGAACACGCTTTCTCCCAGCCGCGAGGCCAGTTCCGCGCCCCACAGGATGATCAAGGACGGGTTTCGCAGCATGGGTTTTCTCTGCACGGTGGCGGGAAGCTTCCAGGCGGGCGCAGGCAGCCCACCGGCGGGCCTAGGACCCGAAACGGTAGATGTTCTTCAGCTCCATCTGTTCGTACTGGTCGTAGCGGCTCTGGAACAGCACCAGTTTGAACAGAAACTCCTTCTGGCCGGCCTTTGCCTTGCGGACCTTCTTGGCCTCGGCGAGGATGGTCTTGTTGACCCCCAGGGGATGCAGCAGGAAATAGTTGGAAAAAAGATTGCGGCCCTCGTGGGTGAAGATGCGGGTGTTGAATATGCAACCCTTGTCGATGAACTCCGTGCCTTCCACTCCCTCCACGTCTATCTTTTTGCCCGAAAGCAGGTCCCGCACCCGGGTGCGGGAAGACTTGGGACCGATCAGCTCGAACACCGAATGCAGGTTCTGCTCCAGCTCACGGTAGCCCTTCAGGTCTTCCTCGTTCAGCTCATCGTAATGCAGTTCCAGAAAGAACTTCAGGGGAATGACCCCCTTGTCCTTCAGGGGCCTGTCCAGGATGTACCAGTTGTGAAAGGAGTTGATGCGGGCGTCAAAGGAACGGTCGGATTCATAGATCGGCCCGGCGAAGTCCTGAAACTCCTTCTTGGCGATTTCCATCTCGGAGTTGAAGCGAGTGTCCTGGGCCACCACGGACATAAGCTGGTTGAAATACTGGCTTTCCAATTAGGTATTGCTCCGGTTCATGTTCCCTGGCGGTGAGGCCCCGCAACAAGACCCCGCAGACCATGGCGGTCATTGAATCAAAGTATAATCACAAAACAATAGGTTTGGAATAATTTAAGCGGCGGGGTTTCGCTAAATTTATCCCGGAACAGACCGGCAGGGCGCCCGGGGATTGATTTGCGGACCCATTTTATTTTTGCGTCCGGACTGTGGGAATGGTGTTCGCGTCCCGGTTTTGCTAAATGTCATCCAGGGCCCGATGAAGGGCCCGCCGGTGCCGCACCCGATACTGCAGCCGGAACAGCAGCCGAAACAGCAAAACCCAGGACAGCCGGAGTCAACGGAACGCCCATGAGCCGCCCCATGAAATCAATGGCCCAGTCACGCCAGTACATGGCGGAGATCGTGGGCGAGGAAAGCCAGCACGGACAGCGCATGCAGGCCGGCGCCATCCTGGACCTGATGGATGTGCTGGCCGGCAAGGTCGCGGCCACCCACGCCTCCTCGCCGGTGGTCACCCTGTCCTTCGACCGGGTGGACCTGGTGCACCCGGTGTTTCACCAGGATCTGGTGCGGCTGGAGGGCCAGGTGGTCTCCGTGGGCAATTCCTCCATCCTGGTGGCCCTGGATGTTTTCCGGCAGGACTTCCTTTCGCGGGAATACCTCCCCATCCAGCACTCCTATGTGACCATGGTGGCCATCGACGGAAACATGAAATCCAACCGTGACATTCCGGGGCTGGAGATAAACACCCCCCAGGAGCGGCAGGCCCACGAACAGGCCCTGCTGCACCGGGAGCGCTCCGCCGAATGCCTGCGGAATCTGGAGCAGGCGGAGCAAAAAACCGGGCTGACGGTGGAGGAGGTGGAGGAGCAGTTCAACCGCGACAAAAGCGAATACCTGTCCCCGGAGAGGACCGAGGTGCGGGTGCGCCGGTTGTTCATGCCGCGAAACCTCAACGTGCTGGGCACGATCTTCGGCGGGGACATCCTGCTGTGGATGGACCGCGTGGCCACCCAGACCGCCCGCCAGTTCACCCGCAACCGCAACGTGATCACACTGGCCATGAACCGCATCTTCTTCCGGCAGCCCATCTTCACCACCGACATGGTGGAAATGGTGGCCCGGGTGGTATATGTGCGGCGCTATACCCTGGAAGTAGCGGTTAACGTCACCCTGCAGCGCGCCGATGGCACGGAACTGGAGTCGCACTCCGGTTATTTCACGGTGCTCAACTACGACGAGGCCGGGTTCAAGCGGCCCATCATAACCGGCCTGCGCCTGGACGAAAAAGACCAGCAGGGGCTAAAGCAATACTACTTGGCCCGCCTGAGGCACAACTTCTGGCGCGGCGAGGCCGGCTGAAAGAACCCCTGAGAAGCCTGCTCAGCCGCTGGGGGAGGGCGCGGGTGCCGGTTCCGGCGGGCTGGCGGAAGCCGCGGCGGCATCATCGGACGGGCCGAACAGGGCATAATCCACCGCCTGAAACAGGTCTTGCTTGCCCGGCGGCTCATGGCCCACCCCGGGTGCCTGGAACACCCGGTATTCCTCCATACCCGATTCATAGAGCCTGCCCAGGGTGCTGGAAAGTCCCTGCAGACGCACCTTCTTTTCCTTTTCCCCCATGGAGAAAAAGAACCGGAAGCCCTTGGCGGCCAGAATCTCCAGCTTGTCATCCTCCCAGTAGCTGGTGCGGCTGCCGGAAATAACCGCCCCGGAAAACGCCCCGGTGCGCCGCAGGGAAAGGGCCCAGCTGAGATCACCCCCCAGGGAGTGACCCGCCATCACGACCCGGGAGCGGTCCATGGGATAGCGCTTGCCATAAATATTCAGGGCATTGATGACCCGGTATTCATAACGCTCGATGGCCCGCGCGAACCCCCGCCAGGAATGATCACTGGTGGAACCCTTGCCGATTGGAACCAGGATCATATAGGAGCGGGCCGTGCGCACCCCGGGGTCCGGATACCGCTTTTTAAGGGTCTGCTCCCACCTTTTCTGCAGGGATGCTTTGGGGTTGTAAACCGTGAACAGGTAGTATTCCAGAAAGTTTTCGGCGGTGCCGCCGGTATAGGGCATGGCCACCAGCACCGGATAGCGGCGCTTCCTGTCGTATTCGGGAGGCAGCAGCAGGCTGGCCAGCTGGGGCTGGCTTTTCTTCTTTTGCACCGCCTTGTTTAGGGGAGGCTTTTTTCGGGGGGCTTTTTTAGCCGAGCCGGACTTGGTCCCGGCGGCCCAGGCCGGCTGCGTGAGCGCACCCCCCGCCGGCACCAGCAGCAGAGCCGCCAGCAGAAACCATATTGCCAGCACCGGTCGCACAAAACGGGCTTTACCCGGTCCGGCAAGGCTGCATCTTATTTTCATAAGCGCCACCCCCTGCCTGAAAGGAATTTGCAGTTTTGGCGAACTTTACCGTAAAAAACAGATCCTGTGAACCTTATTCAAAAAGGTAACCCGGCTATTCAGGTTTTGTTTTGCAACTCCCCTTCTATGAAAGGCCATTGCAAGTCAAGGGATAACAAACCGGCACTGGCTGCTCCCCCTCGCCTGCTTGCGGGAGAGGGGGTTGGGGGGTGGGGGTTCACTGCAACCCCCCTCGGCTACGCCGGTCCCCCACTGTGAGCATCGCTGGTCGATGCGAACCAGCAGCACTGTGCAGGGGGACGGTTTTCAGAACCGAACCAGCAAGCCAATGCTCCCCCTTCTATGAAAGGCCATTGCAAGTCAAGGGATAACAAACCGGCACTGGCTGCTCCCCCTCGCCTGCTTGCGGGAGAGGGGGTTGGGGGGTGGGGGTGC
>JAOUPZ010000158.1 GCA_029879595.1 Deltaproteobacteria bacterium
CGGCCACGGCGGCCATGCTGGCTCCAATGACGAAAACCAGGGAGATGATGCGGTCGGTGTTAATGCCCAGCAGATTGGCCATGGTGATATCCTGCTGGGTGGCGCGGCAGGCCCGGCCCAGCGGCGTTTTGGAAATCAGGTACGTCAGGGCGGCCATGGAGGCGATGGTGGCCAGGATGATAACCAGTTGAATATAGGTTATCTGCATGTAATCGGATTCGGACCCCACCCTGAACACGCCCTCCCACAGGGGAGGCACCACCTGGTCGTTGGCGCCCTGGGCCAGCTGTACATAGTTCTGCAGCACGATGGACATGCCGATGGCGCTTATCAAGGGGGCCAGCCGGGGGGACCCGCGCAATGGTCGGTAGGCCATGCGCTCCACGGCGAAACCATACAGGCCGGTGATTACCACGGTGAACACCAGCGTCAGCAACAGAGCCACCGGCAGCGAATTTATGCCGAACATCCCCATCATGGCCAGGAAGATGGCGAACAGGTACGCGGAGATCATGTATATTTCACCGTGGGCGAAATTGATCATGCCGATGATCCCGTAAACCATGGTGTATCCGATGGCGATCAGTCCATAGACAGATCCCAGCACCAGACCGTTGATCAATTGTTGTCCCAATAGATACATGATGACTTTTTCGGGAAAAGGGCCGGATCGCGGAAATGCGCCCCAAGCCTGCCCGGAGGTTATTTGCCCTGCCATGAAACCGGGCGGCCGGCTGCCGCCGCCGCCCGGAAAAAATTACCTGAAGAGCCGACTAAAATGCCAGGCCTCAGTTGCCTGTGATCTGCTCATAGACAAACTTGTCCCCGTTCTTGCGCCATTCGTAAACGACGTAGTCGGAAACCTTCAGATCGCCCTTGGAGTCGAACTCCTTCTTGCCCATGACGGTGTCAAAGCTCTTGGACTTGATGTAGCTGGCCAGCTTGTTTCCGTCGCGGGTGTTCTTGTTGGCCTTCAGGGCCTCAGCGATCACCTGCACGGTGGTGTAGCTGTACAGGGTGTAGGCCTCGGGCTCGTAGCCGGTCTTGCGGAACTTGTCCACCACGGCCTTGGCGGTGGGGATCTTGCGCGGATCGGCCCCGAAGGTCATCAGCACGCCCTGGGTGCCTTCACCGGCGATGCTGGGGAACTCCTCGGAAACGATGCCGTCGCCACTGAAGAACTTGGCCTTAAGGCCCTGCTCCTTGGACTGGCGCACGATCAGCCCGGCCTCGGCATGCAGCCCGCCGAAGTAGATCAGGTCAACGCCCAGGCCCTTCATCTTGGTCACCAGG
This sequence comes from Deltaproteobacteria bacterium, assembly GCA_029879595.1. Lineage (GTDB taxonomy): Bacteria > SAR324 > SAR324 > SAR324 > JACQKK01 > JAOUPZ01. Next base: position 1,294 of record JAOUPZ010000158.1, read on the forward strand.
GAGTTGAAGTCCTTATCACCCCGGGTAATGCCCTCATAAAGGACTTCCTTGCTGCCCAGTTTGTTGAGCTTGTCCTTCATGGCGTCGGCCAGGCCCTTGCCATAGGTGTCCTTGTCGTGGATAACAGCGACCTTCTTGGACTTGAGGGTCTTGGCAATATATTCGGCGGCCACATCACCCTGCTGGTCGTCCCGTCCGCAGGTGCGCATAACGATGGGCAGCTTGCGGTCGGTTACGGTGGGGTTGGTGGAGGCCGGGGTGATCATCAGGATATTGGCTTCATCGTACACTTCGGAGGCGGGAATGGTGGTGGAGGAGCAAAAGTGTCCCACCACGGCATGAACCTTGTCATTGGCCAGCCGGTTGGCCACACCGCGGGCCTGTTTGGCCTCGCATTGGTCATCTCCCTGCACGACGGTTATCTTCTGCCCGTTGATCCCGCCAGCGGCGTTGATCTCCTCCACGGCAGCCGTGGCGCCCTTCAGGAGTTGTTCGCCGAACTTGGCGTAGGGGCCGGTAATGGGTCCGGAAACGGCAATCTTGATCTGGGCCAGGGCGGGACTGGCTGTGAACGCCAGAAACAGGGCCGAAGCAAACAGCGTAGCGGAAACACCGGCCCGGAATGATTGAATTTTTTGCATGGTCTTCACCTTTTTGAATTTTGAAGATTCAGGACGATGGCCTCCCGGTTTTTAACCTCGGAAACCCCCGTCACGCTTTGCCGCTCTCTCCCACACCAGATGCCGGGAAAGAGCGCGGCTGACTAAAATGCCGAATAAGAAGGAAATAGCATAAAAGCGTCTACTTGCAAGGCAAAAACATGCCCATCCCAACCTGTGACGCTTTTCCAGGGAGGCTGCGACTGGCTCCAACCCCCTGTAATCACTGTAGTTACCTAAATATATCGCTCCTGCGGACCTGTCGCTTTGTTATCCGGGAAAACACCAGATTCAGGGCTGAATTATTTCATCCATCCGGGCCGCCCTGGCAGGTCTTGCAGGGCGCAGGGGTTACCCGTTGGAGGAGTTTATGGCCGTTTCCACAAACTTCAGCACGTTTTCAAAAGGGGTTTCCGGCAGCAGCCCGTGGCTCAGATTGAGGATGTGTCCCCGCCCCCCTGTCCGGGCCAGGCAGTCTCTGACGGCATCGGCAACCTGGTCGGGTGTGCCCCCGGCCAGCAGCCGGTTGTCCACATTGCCCTGAACGGCCACCTTGCCGCCCCCCGCATCCAGCACCGAGCGCAGGTCGGCGCCAGCTCCCATGCTCAGCACGGCCGCACCGCTTTTCAGCATCAGGTCCGGAAAGGGGCTGTCCCGAACAAACAGTATCCCCGGCAGGTCGGCGCGCAGTTCGGAAAATATCCTCTCGTGGCTGGGCTGGACGACCCTTTCGTAAACATCGCGGGGAATCTGGTCACCCACCGACTCGAAAAGCTGCACGGCATGAACGCCCATTTCCTTCTGGTAATTCAGATAATCGATGGTCATCCGGGTCAGTCGGTCCATCAGGTCGGCAAAGGCCTCGGGCTGCTCGTCCAGCAGGGCGAAGGTGTTTACCATGCCCTTGCCCGGGCTCTTGCCCTCCACCATGAACGCCGCCAGGGTGAACGGAGACCCGGCGAAGCCCAGCAGAGGCATGCTCCCGGAAAGCTCCGCGTTGAGGCCCTTGATGGTCTGCTCCACATAGGGCAGTTCCTGGGAGGGATCGAACGGATTGAGCTTTTTCACATGATCAACATGGCGCACCGGTTCGGCCAGCACCGGCCCCGGCGTGAAGTGGAACACCGCGCCCATGGGTTCCAGCGGAGTAAGAATGTCCTGGTACATGATGATTGCGTCCACGCCGAACCGCCTGGGCAGCAGCGATATGGGAATGGCGTGCTCGGGGGCCCGGAACAGCTCGTACAGCGTAAGGCCCGCCTTCTCGCGGTAGGCCAGGTAATCCGGGTCCGCACGGCCGGCCTGACGCATCATCCAAACCGGCACACGGGGTACTTCCTGGTGGTTTATCGCCCGCAGCAGCAGGTCGTTATCAAGGCTGGGAATGGGAAAACTCAAAGAGACCTCGTCTGTAAAATGTCCGGATTGCCTTCTCCCTTCGGATTATTCCCAGAAAACATCCCCTGGAGGAGGGTCTTCAAAAAAGGAACTTTTTTCCGGTGGAAGCGTTAGAATTTATGGAGAAGTATATTCCAGCAACTGGGTTTTTTCGAGCCGTAAAGCGTTAAATTGCTGATGTATCAGCCCTTGTGGGTGCGGGCGTTTTGTCCGCCTGCTGTCCCCCGCCGGGATTTGAAAATCCGGCGAATGTACTCTGTTCAAGCCCAAAAACAACGGTTGTTTTTGAAATAAACTTCCCCCGAAGAAAAAATTCCGATAAAAATACTGGTTTTTCGGTTTTTTTCCCGTTATGATAAAAAACTTTTGAACCGATCCAGTTCTGAGGTATTCTAATAATAGGCCGTTAAGTAATTTTACGGCTGATTCATGGATCTATTAACAACCTTCCCGACCGGCGGTATTTGGTATTCCACCACGACCCGGGGGAAAATAGCAAGAAAACAGTGCAGGAACAGAATGAAAAAAAATCACAAGCAGATCTCAGAAAAGGAATTGGGGAAGGCTATTCAGAAGTTTCTCGAGCAGGGAGGAATGATCAAAAAGCTACCTGATCAGAAGGAATACACCTCCCGGCCGGTAGGTATGAAATACGGCGCGTCCGGAATCTCAGGCGAGAGCCTGGGATAGACTCCAGGGCGGCGGCGGGCCTGCAGGAAGAACAGGCAAGAACCTCACTTCCAGGGGGTCCGCCGAAAACCAGAAGGGGATGCGAACTGGAAGGGGGTGAGCAGCAACCTGAGGTGAACCGGCTTTTGAAGTTGCAGCGTTAAACCATACAGACGGGAAATTCTGGCGGTCACCGAAGCGGGAAACCAGGAAGACAGGCCAGGAAGCCAGAGGGGAACTTCAGGACGCCACAGGATGGCCGGCAGAGAAAGCGCGAGCAATTACCCGTTGCGTAGAAGCTGCGCAAAAGAACCGGTCAGGAACGAGTAAGGCTGTTAAGGCGAAAGCTGTTAAGGCGAACGGTTGTGATGGCCAGGGCGAATTCAGCCCGAACCTGAAGGGAGACGAACCAAAAATGACTGAGGACACTCCAATATATAGGAACAACCCCAGGTCGGCCCTCCGCAGGCAGGGTTTTTCCTCCTTTTTTCCTGTCTAACCGGCCTGGGGTCCCTTCCCTATTACCGGCTTGCGGCAAAAATTACAATGCTGCAAACCGGTTTTTTTTTGCCTGGAATTCATAAACATACCAGCGCCACCCTGAATTCACGGTGAATTCACCGGCATTTACCGTCCTGTATCTCAGGAAAGGGCGATGGTGCGCAGCAGATCTATCTGATCCAGGGCCTTGCCTGTGCCCAGCACCACGCAGGACAGCGGGTCCTCGGCCTGGATGATCGGCAGTCCGGTGCGGTCCCGCAGCAGCGAGTCCAGCCCGGTCAGCAGTGAACCGCCACCGGCCAGCACTATGCCCTTGTCCACAATATCCGCCGCCAGTTCCGGTGGTGTCCTTTCCAGTGCGTTCTTCACGGTCTGGACAATGGCGTCGTAAACCTCAGCCAGCGCCCCGCGGATTTCCTCGTCGTTCAGGGTCAGGGTCTTCGGGATCCCTGTCACCAGGTCCCGTCCCTTGACCTCGTGAGTGCGCGGAGGCCCGTTGGGGAAGGCCGATCCGATCTGCATCTTGATTTCCTCGGAGGTGCGCTCACCGATCAGCATGTTGTACTGCCGCTTGATGTACTGGGCGATGGCCTCGTCCATCCTGTCGCCGCCGACCCGGGCCGAATCGCTGTATACGATTCCCGCCAGTGAGATGACGGCCACCTCGGTGGTGCCCCCGCCGATATCCACTATCATGTTGCCGCTGGGCTCGGTGATGGGCAGGCCGGCTCCGATGGCCGCCGCCATGGGCTCCACGATCAGATACACCTCCTTGGCCCCGGCTGACTCCGCGGACTCGCGCACGGCCCTTTTCTCCACCTGGGTAATGCCCGACGGCACCCCCACGATGATGCGGGGCTTGAACCTGAGGAAGGAGTTCTGCTTTTGCACCTGGCGGATGAAATAGCGCAGCATGGCCTCGGCGATCTCAAAGTCGGCGATCACCCCGTCCTTCATGGGGCGGATGGCGTAGATGCTGCCCGGGGTGCGGCCCAGCATCACCTTGGCCTCCTCCCCCACCGCCAGCACCTTGTGCCCGCCCTTGTTGTCGCGCTTCACGGCAACCACCGAGGGCTCGCGGATCACGATTCCCTGCCCCCTGACATATACCAGCGTATTGGCCGTTCCCAGGTCTATCGCCATGTCGGCTGTTAGAAAGTCTCTGATTTTCTTGAAGTAGTTCATGAATGCCAATCCAGTTGCCTTGCGTCAAACAACGCGGATAATCCGTTAACTGCCATCATTGTATGCTTGAGTACCCCTGCGGGGAGAACCTCCCCGCCGGACCGCTCCCGGCTTCATCTCCGGCGGGTCGCCGCTGGACACGAATCAGGAGTGAAACGACTCATCATAAACCGTTATTTCAGATTTTCCTAATAATTTCACGTTATAACCAAACGAAAAATTCCCTTTCCGGCCAGCCGGCGCGCCTGAAACTACCCCCTGGTCAAAAACCACCTGAGCAGGTCCATCCGGTCCTGCCCCCAGAACATCTTTTCATCGTCCACGATGAACGTGGGCGCACCGAAGACTCCCCGGGCCGCCGCCTCCGAGGTGATAAGGCGTAATTCGTCCTTGATGTCCTGGCTGCCGGCACGCTCCAACAGGGCTCCGCCGTCCAGGCCCGCCCCATCCAAAAGGGCGCGCACCACTTCTGCCTGCCCCAGGTCCAGGTCCTGGGCGAAGGCCCCGGCAAACAGGGCGTGTACCGCCCGCTCCCTTTGCTCCCCCTGAGGCGCCGCCAGGGTGGCCCGCAGCGAAAGTATGGGATTGAAGAGAAACACCGTGCGCTCCCTGTAGGACATCTGGTGATACTCGGCCAGGTCCTGCAGATCCTGGGCCTGGTATTCCTGCCGGTAGGGAAGCTGAAAGGGCGGGGTTACGCCTTTTTCCTTGAACACGCCCCCGATCACGAACGGCATCCACAAAAGCTCCGCCCCCGTTTCCCGGCACAGCGGGCCGATGCGGGCCGAAGCCAGATAGGAGTATGGACTATTGTAATCGAAGTAGAATTTAACCTGATGCGCAGCCATGGTTGTTACTATCGCTTTTTCCGCCGCAAGGCAACTGCCACCGCCGCCGCAAGGCAAGACGGGCGTGGATCAGGTGGTGTAGTCGGCGTTGATGCGCACATATTCGGCGCTCATATCACAGCCCCACACCAGTTCCGAAGCCTCCCCGGCCCCAAGGGAGATGGTTATGCGCAACTCACTGTTATCCTTGATATAGGCTGATACATGCCTGAGGATCTCGCCATCCTGGTTTCCGGCGGAAATGACCAGCCGGGAATCCGGCCCGCCGAACCTGATGGAAAGCCGCTCCAGGGGCACGGGGTGCTCGAATACCTTGCCCACGGCCATAATGAAGCGCCCCCAGTTGGGGTCCGCGCCATGAATGGCCGTTTTGACCAGGGGGGAGTTGATGACCGACTTGGCGATCTTCAGGGCGGCCTCCCGGCTTGGCGCCTGCTCCACGGCCAGTTCCACCAGCCGGGTGGCCCCCTCACCATCACGGGCAATCTCCCGGGCCAGGTACACCGCCGCCTCCTCCAGCGCCCGTTCGAAATCAGCCGGGGGCACCGGACCGGCCTCGCCGGAGGCCATCAGCACCACCGTGTCGCTGGTGGATGTGTCCGAATCCACCGAG
>JAOUPZ010000159.1 GCA_029879595.1 Deltaproteobacteria bacterium
CTTCAGGGCACCAGCCATGCTGAGGCGCTTCCAGGGACGCCTGAGATCAATCTGCTGGCCCTGATAGGTGAAGCTGGTCTGGCCGTGGACCGCCAGGGCGCAGGCTTCGTAGAGGGCCTCGAAGTGTTCCATCATGTCGCCGTAGTCCGCATAGGCCTGGTAGAACTCCACCATGGTGAACTCCGGGTTGTGGGAGCGGTCAATGCCCTCATTGCGGAAATCCTTGCCGATTTCATACACCCGGTCGAAGCCCCCCACCACCAGCCGCTTGAGATAAAGCTCGGTGGCGATGCGCATGTAGAGCTTCAAGTCCAGGGCCTTGTGGTGGGTGGTGAAGGGTGTGGCGGCGGCCCCGCCGTAAATGGGTTGCAGCACCGGGGTCTCCACCTCCAGAAATCCCTGGCCGTTGAGATAGTCGCGGATGGTCTGGATGATGAGGGTGCGGTTCAGGAACACGCGGGCCACATCGTCGTTGAGGGCCAGATCGGCATAGCGCTGCCGGTAGCGGAACTCCACGTCGCGCACCTCGTCGTGCACCACCTCCTTTCCGTCCACCACCTCAACCTTGGGCACGGGCAGGGGGCGCAGCGACTTGGAAAGCAGTTCCAGGCGCTCCACCCTGATGGTCAACTCGCCGGTCTTGGTCCGCATCAGGGTGCCCTCCAGCCCCAGGTAATCCCCCAGATCACAAAGGGAGAACACCTCCCAGTCGCTTTCCGGAACCGTGTCCTGCCTGATGTAAAGCTGCATCCGGTGGTGATTGTCCTTGAAGTGGGCAAAGGCCGCCTTGCCCATGTCACGCATGGCCATCAGCCGGCCGGCCGCCGATACCTTCTCTCCCGACTCCAACAGACCCTCGCCGGATTCCAGCAGTTCCTGCACCCGATGGCTGGGGCGGAAGGAATAGGGGTAGGGATTCACACCGAGTGTTTTCAGTTTTTCCAGTTTTTCCAGCCTGGTGCGGCGCTGGTCGCTCAGGTCTTCCATGTTCTCCGGGACGCAACTATATGAATGCAGCCATTGATGAATAAAATTATTGAATACTGCTTTTGAATACCGGCGCCGGACGGCACGCCGGAGCCGGGTTTCCCGCAATAAGCACAATACCACGCATGGTTTCAGCGGGAAACACCACCGGAGGACCGCGGTATTTATTTTCCCCGGATTCCCGTCTTCCCAATGCACCCTCAAGCCGTTTATAATTGCCCTGCCTGATCGCCCGTTGATGACAGCACGAAGCACCTGAAACCATGCAAAACACCATGGCAAATGGGGCGGGGAGAGCTTTTGCGGATGCGTCCGGGGCCGGCACCGGCCCAGGGGGGCATAGGGGCCGGAGTTTTTTTTTAAGGCCGCAGGCAGACAACCACTGGCGGATGACCGATGAACATGAGCTATGAAAAATCAGCCGCGGATACCGCGCGCGAAAAAGGATCACGGGCCTATAACTTCAGCCCCGGGCCGGCCATGCTGCCCCTGGAAGTGCTGGAGGAGGTCCACGAACGCTTCCTGGACTTCCAGGGGATGGGCGCCTCCGTGCTGGAGATAAGCCACCGCTCGGGAGAGTTCATGGCCATGGCCTCCGAAGTCTCCCAGCGGATCCGGAGCCTGATGGGTGTTCCGCCGGAATACAGAATCCTGTTCTGTCACGGCGGGGGGCACATGCAGTTCTCCGCAGTGCCGTTGAACCTGATGGGGCTCAAACCAGGCCGGCTGGGACTGTATGTGGACACGGGCAACTTTTCCCGGGCCGCCATCCAGGATGCGGAGCAGTTCGGGCATGTGCGGGTGATCGCTTCCAGCGCCGACACCGGCTATGACCGTATTCCCAGAATTGAAATGACGCAGTTGGACCCCGACGCCAGCTATCTGCACCTGACATCCAACAACACCGCCCACGGCACCCAGTGGTTTGATTTTCCGGAGCACACCCCGCTGGCCATGGTGGCGGACATGACCTCGGACATCATCTCCCGGCCAGTGGACGTCAGTAAGTTCGGGCTGATCTACGCCGGGGCACAGAAGAACCTGGGGGTTCCGGGCACCTCGGTGGTGATCGTGCGCGAGGACCTGCTGGGCCACGCCCTCGGCCACACCCCCTCCATCCTGGATTTTGCCCTGCTGGCCGAACAGGACTCCCTGAACAACACCCCGGCCAATTTCACCATCTGGGTGATGAACCTGGTCTGCCGCTGGGTGGAGCAGCAGGGCGGGCTGGAGGTCATGCAGCAGCGTGCGGAGGAGCGGGCCCGGCTGCTTTACGATGTCATCGACAACGGCGGTTTCTACCGGGGATATGCTGCGCACGACCACCGCTCCCTGATGAACGTTTGCTTCACGCTGTCCGACGAGAGCCTGCTGGACGGATTCCTGGCCCAGGCCCGTGAGCGGGGGCTGATCGCCCTGAAGGGCCATCCCACCCGGGGGGGCGTACGGGCGTCCCTTTACAACGCCATGCCCCTGGAGGGCGTGCGCGCGCTGGCGGAATTCATGCGTGACTTTGCCGGGAGGAACGGATGATGAACAAAGCAAACAGAGTGATGAACTTCTCCGGCGGACCGGCGGTGCTGCCCCTGGAAGTGCTGGAACAGGCCCGCAGCGAATTGTTCAATTACAGGAACTCCGGAGCCTCGGTGATGGAACTCAGCTACCAGGCGGAGGAATACCTGGCGCTGCAGGCCGAGGCCCTGGCCGATGTGCGCAGGGTGCTGGACGTCCCGGAAGGCTGGCAGGTGCTGTTCTGTCAGGGCGGGGGCAACATGCAGTTCTCGGCGGTGCCCCTCAACCTCATGGGACTGAAGCCCAAGGGAAGGGGAGCCTATGTGAACTCGGGCAATTTCTCCTCCCGGGCCCTGAAGGAAGCCGGACGCTACGGACCAGTGGACGAAGTGGCCAGCAGCCGGGATACCCTGTTCGACCGCATCCCGGAGTTTGACCCCGCCGGTCTGCACCCCGACACGGCCTATGTGCACATCACCTCCAACAACACCGTGATGGGCACCCAGTGGCCGGAGATTCCCCGCCTGGAGGGCTTTCCCCTGGTGGTTGACGCCACCAGCGAGTTGATGAGCCGCCCCCTGGATTTTTCCCGCATAGGGCTGATCTACGCCGGGGCGCAGAAGAACCTGGGTCCGCCCGGACTGACGGTGGTGATTGTGCGGGAAGACCTGCTGGGACACGCCCGCGGCGACACACCCAAGCTGCTGGACTACACCCGGCTGGCCCGGGAGAACTCCATGCTCTGCACCCCCAACACCTTCGCCATCTATATCTCCGGACTGGTGTTCAAGTGGATCCTGGCCCAGGGAGGGGTGGAAGAAATGCAACAGCGCGCCCTGAAGCGCTCCGGGCTGGTCTATGAAATGCTGGACAGGCACTCCGGGTTTTACCGGCCCCATTCCCGGCCGGAGCATCGCTCCTGCCTCAACGCCACCTTCCGGCTGCCCACCGAGGGCCTGGAAAAAAGCTTTTTGGACGAGGCCCGGCAACAGGGCATGTCCGGCCTGAAAGGGCACAAGGTGCTGGGCGGCATCCGGGCCTCCATGTACAACGGCCTGCCGGTGGAATGGGCCGCGGCCCTGGCCGGGTTCATGGACGAGTTCGCCCGGAGGAAGGGATGAGGGGCACCGCTTGGCTGGCCCGGCCCGGCCGGGGGCTGCTGCTGCTGCTGGCGGCGGCGCTTCTGCCGGCCTGGGGCGGCTGTGAGCGCCCTCCTGAGCAAAACAGCCAGCCCCCTGAACGACAAACCGGGCAGGAGCGGACAGGCGGAGCGGACCGTCCGGTGATCATCGCCCTGGGGGACAGCTTAACCGCCGGCTTCGGACTGCCCGTTGAGGACAGCTATCCCAGTCTGCTGCAGGAGAAACTGGCCGCCGAAGGGCACCGGCATCTGGTGGTCAACGCGGGAGTGAGCGGAGACACCACCGCCGGGGGGCTGTCCCGGATGGACTGGCTGCTGCGCCAGCGGGCGGATATCATGATCGTGGCCCTGGGTGCCAACGACGGCCTGAGGGGGCTCAGCCCCCCGGCCATGGCGGAAAATCTGGCGGGGATCATTGAAAAGGCGCGCCAAAACGGCATCCGGGTACTGCTGGCGGGAATGCGCATGCCGGCCAACTACGGCGCCGACTACCAGCAACGCTTCGCGGAGGTGTTTCCCGCCCTGGCGGAAAAATACGGCCTGCCCTTCCTGCCCTTTCTGCTGGATGGGGTGGCGGGCGAACCCGGGCTCAATCAGCCCGACGGCATCCATCCCAACGCCCGGGGAACCAGGCTGGTGATGGAAAACGTCTGGCAGGTGCTCCGGACAATGCTCGCGGAATGACCCCCCGAAAACCACCCCTGAAGCGCTCTCTGAATAAAATGAACTGACATGGGGCCCGGGCCGCTCCCGGCAGCCCGTCTTCCAGGCTTCCAGGCTTCCAGGCTTCAAAAAAAAAACCGCACATCTTAAAAGAGATATGCGGGGTTCATTTTCAACAAGAGTAATTATTTGAACTTCAAAAGCCGCTCTTCACCGGTTCATGCCGTGTTCTGACAAAAATTATAGCCTGTGTCCTGCCCAAAAAAATTGTTGTAATGCGCCAATTTTTTGTTGAAACGCGCCAAGTGTTTTTTTGGCCCTTTGAACGGACGACCGCCGGATGCGGGTCCACGGGTGTTTGAGTACAGCCACCCCGCAGACAGGGGAAGCTTTTTTTCTCATTTCCCGGGGAGAACTGCAGGAATTTGGGATTTTGTGTGAGAAGGTCACGGAGTGCCGCCCCAGGGGCTGCTAATTTTGAAGACATGCAAACGATGCTTACATACCCGATGCTGATCCTGTTCTGCCTCACCCTGGGGCTGGCGCCGTTCTTCCCCAAGCCGCATATCGTGGAAAAGCTGCAGATGCTGTTTTCCGGCACGCTGCATCGCCCGATAGACATATTCGACCTGTTGCTGCATGCCGCGCCGTTTATCCTGCTGGGTTACCGGATCGTGCAGGATATCAGGGGCGCCTAGAAAGACTCCCGCTCCTGGTTCTTCCTGGCGATGGTCTCCACCACCTGAAGCTGTTCCGAAGTCAGCAGCCTGGCCAGGTTGAGAAGCAGGCGCATGCCGTCCCCGGTCTTGGCCACACCGTCCAGGAAATCAATCCGGAATAGTCTGTTCAGAAACTCCGGGGATTCCACATCGGTTTCGGCGATATCAACAATGTCGGTTACCTCGTCCACCACGATTCCCAACTGCCTGCGCCGTTCTCCCAACTGGGCCTCCACCACGATCACCCCCTGATTACTCGTCTGCTCCGCGGAAATTCCCAGCAGAACCGCCAGATCCACCGCCGGCATGATACGCCCCCGTATGTTGAATACGCCCTTTATATAACTTGGGGCGTTGGGGATGGGGATGAAGGCGGCAGCCTCCAGAATTTCCAGGGTTTCCTCGATATCCACCCCGAAAACGTCACCTCCCAGGCGGAAGGTCAGATACTTGTGCTTGATGTTTCGCAGGGCCCGCTCCATCTTGGCCCGGGCCTCCTCAATCTCCTTGCGGTCAGTCAGGTCTGCGATGGCCACATCGAAGCCGGCCAGCACACCCCGCTCTTTGGTGGCGAAAAGAGTCAACTCGTAGTGGCGCATGCCCAGACCCTCCAGGTTGAAAGCCACCTCGCGGGGTATGGGGAAGTTCTCGTCCTGGCAGCTTTCCGGCTTGTCCCACAGATTCGCGAAATGCTTGTCCCAGAGGGCCAGGCTTTCCGGATCATCCTTGAAGATGAGGCTGGAAAACCGCTTGCCGGTCAGCACCTCCTGGTTAAGGTATTCAAAGCATTTCTTGGACACATCCCCGGTGATCATGCCGTTTTTATCCAGCTTCAAAAGTGCGTCTGGCATGTGGCTGAGCACCTCGGAAAGCCGGTTGGTGATGTCCCCGAGCCGGGAGACCCCCATCTTGGCGAACTGGGGAACCACATCGGGAAGCTGGAGCACCTCGGTTTCAAAATCGGCCTTGGCCAGCACCAGCACCTCGCATTCCGAGACGGCTCTCAGGGTGGCCGTGACCGGCATGTTGGTCAGGCAGGACATCTCTCCGAACAGGTTCCCCGGACCGCGGACCGCCACCTGGTTTCCCCCGGCGAATATCCCGATCTGCCCCGCTTCCAGAAAGTACACCGCGGTGCCCGGCTCTCCCTCCTGGGCCAGTACTTCCCCAGTTTTATATATCCGGGGTACGAATGCCCCGGCGATGCGGTCCAGGTCAAAATCGTTCACCAGCTTGAACAGGTCCAGCTTGCGCAGCTTTTCCATTTTCTCCCGCCGCCACTGGCGCTGCTCCGGGGTGACTTCTCCCCGGGCCAGCTTGAGAAAACGGTCCAGGAACATCCCGTAGTTGAATGTCAGGCGATAGAACGCATCCTGGGCGGCCTGCTCGAGCACCTCCACATCCTCCCGGAAGCTGTAGACAAGGGTATCCATGGCCCAGGTGATGCCGGGAGCCAGATCGCTCAGCGATTTGGCGTCCTCCTCGGATAAGAAGTCCACCAGCGAAAGTAGTTGGTTTTGCTGTTCTTCGCTCATAATCAGCAGTGGTTGGTGTTTTTTTTTGCGTATCCCTTAATTAGCCATATCGGGAGGCGTATGTGAATGAAAAAAAGTCCCGGCGTGGCCTGAGGCCGGTCATGACCGGCAGGGGGAGTGGCAGCGCGCCCAATGGAAGTCGCCCAGGGCGGACTGCTCCGGGTATGCGCTGGGACAGTCCCGGGTGGACGGTGGGCCCTCCCCTTTGGCGTAAACCGGGCAGCGGGGATGAAAATGACAACCTCCGGGTGGATCAAGCGGCGAGGGGACATCGCCCTTCAGCGCCGGTGGGCTGGTCCAGCGCTGCTCCACATCCGGCACAGCCGCCAGCAGGTTGCGGGTGTAGGGATGGGCCGGATTGGCGAACACCTCCGCAGTACTCCCCTGCTCCACCACCCGTCCCAGGTACATCACGGCCACCTCGTGAGCCAGGTAGCCCACCACACCCAGGTCGTGGGTAATAAACAGATAGGTCAGGTTGTGCCGGGCCTGCAGGTCCTTGAGCAGGTTCAGGATCTGAGCCTGAACGGATACATCCAGGGCGCTGGTGGCCTCGTCCAG
>JAOUPZ010000160.1 GCA_029879595.1 Deltaproteobacteria bacterium
GGCCGGCACCAGCAGAACGTCATCGAATGTCAATCCCTTTTCAATCCGTTCGCTGAGCATGCGAGATACTCCTGATAGAATGTATGTGTGTGTGGTGGGTCGGGGCAGGCCAGCCTTCCCGGCCTTCTGCCGCCCCGGATGTTTCCGTGGCCCGATTGCACCCGGTCGTGAAACCGTTTTAACCCCTGATACGGCTCGGGGACTGTTTCACTCGCCGGGTTAATCTGTAATACTTTAATTTACGAAGGCCCCGCCGGGGCCAACTGCTGTAATTCATAAAGTTACCATGTCCTGCCTTTGATGCAACCAGGGAATATCAAAGATACAGCCGGTTCCGACCTTCATCTGAAGGGTCTGGTGGACCGGGCCGCCGGGGAGCTCTCCTCCCGGACTCCGCTGGCTATTACCGGCCTCCAGGGCGGAGCCCTGGCCTGGTGTGTTTCCTCACTGGCTTTGCGGCTGGAGGAAAAGATCGTTCTGGTCACCCACAGTGTCCGGCGCGCCGAAGCGCTGGCCGGGGACATTGCATTCTTCCTGGCACGCGTGAACACCGGCTCCGCCCTCCCAGGGGCGGCCGGAGCGGGCAGGCCCGTGACGCTGTTTCCTCAGTGGGACACCGTTCCCTATGACGGGTTCTCGCCCAATGTGGAGGTGGCGGCCTCGCGTTTCGGGGCCATGCAGGCCCTGCTGGCGGAGGGTCCGGCCGTGGTGGTTACCACGCCCCAGGCCTGGATGCAGGGGATGATGCCCCTGGATGTATTCTCTGACCTGTGCTTCAGGGTGGAGACTGGGCGCGCCTACCCCAGGCGGGAGCTGCTGGAGGCCCTGCACAGGGCCGGCTACGTCAGGGTGGATCTGGTGGAGTCGCCGGGCGAGTACAGCGTGCGCGGGGATATCCTGGATGTGTTTTCCCCGCAGTGGGATCACCCGGCCCGGCTGGATTTCTTCGGGGATGAGCTGGAAGCCCTGCGGATATTCGAGGTGGGCACTCAGAAGTCCATCGGGGAGGAGGCGGGGCTGACCATCTTTCCGTCACGGGAGGGAGTGATCTCTCCGGAAACCGTCTCCCTGGCACTCAAGGCCCTGCCCCACTTCAAGGGCCGGATGCAGCCGGCGCTGTACCGGCAGTGGTATGGCTATCTGGAGCAGGGCTCGCCATTTCCCGGCTGCGAGATGCTGTTGCCCCTGCTGTATGGCCGGACGGCCTGGCTGGGTGAAAGCCTGCCCCCCCGAACCCTGGTGCTGCTGGAGCAGCCGGCCCGCCTGCACGATGTGGCCGCGTCCTATCACGCAGAGGTGCTGGGGGAGTTCGAGCTGAACCTGCACCAGGGCAGCTTCGGCCTTGATCCCCAGGAGTTCTACCAAACCCCCGTCAGGTGGAAAAAGGAGCTCTCGGCCCGGTACACGGTGCCCCTGGAACCCCTGCTGCTGGAGGAGGAACCAGGCGCGCTGTCCTTTCCCCTGGCGGATAATTCCTTCCTGCGCCTGGAGACGGCCCGGCCGGAGGGGGAACAGGAACAAGGTGAGGCCCCGGCGGCGGGGCTGGGGCACCAGGCCCTGGGAAACATCCTGGCCAAGGTGCGTGCCTGGCGCGATTCGGGGGCGCGGGTGGTGTTTGCCTGCCGCACGGAAACAGGCGCGGAAAGGATGCGGCAGCTGCTGGCCCAGTTCGAGCTGGGGGCGGTTGTCCAGGCCAGCCTGGAGATTTCTCCGGAAGCCCCTCCCCCGGAGGCCGGCTCCGACCCCTGCGATTTCGTGATCATGCCGGTTGCGCCCAGCCAGGGGTTCCGGGTTGTTTCCGACCTGGGGGTTACCAGATTCGCCCTGATCACCGAGGAGGAACTGCTGGGGGAAAAAACCCGCCAGCGCCGCCTGAAGAAATCATCCCTGCAGCATTTTCTCTCCACCCTGGGTGACCTGAAGGTGGGGGACCACGTGGTGCATGTGGAATATGGCATCGGTCGCTATGAGGGCTTGCGCAAGCTGGCCGTGGCCGGCGAGGGGGGCGATTTCCTGGTGCTCAGCTATGCCGGCGGCGACAAGGTTTATGTGCCGGTCTACAAGTTTCATCAGGTCCAGCGCTATACGGGGGTGGAGGGCTCGGCGCCGCAGCTGAACCGCCTGGGTGATGGTTCCTGGGCCCGCACCAGACAGCGCGCCGCCCGCGTGGTGGAGGACATGGCCGAGGAGCTGGTGACCATATACGCAGCCCGCAAGGCCAGCGCCGGCCATGCCTTTGAGCGGCATCCCGGCTTGATGGCCGAGTTCGAGGAGTCATTTGAGTACCAGGAGACCGAGGACCAGGAGCGGGCTATCCAGGAGGTGCTGGACGACCTGAGCGGTGATATGCCCATGGACCGGCTTGTCTGCGGGGACGTGGGATTCGGCAAGACCGAGGTGGCCATGCGCGCGGCATACCTGTGCGTGCTGGGGGGGCGGCAGGTGATCATGCTTGTGCCGACCACCATCCTGGCCCAGCAGCACTACGAAACCTTTGTCCGCCGGTTTGAAAACTTCGGGGTGCGGGTTGAGGTGATCAGCCGGTTCCGCCCGCCCCGGGAGCAAAAACAGGTGGTCGCCGATTTTTCAAAGGGCGAGGTGGATATCCTCATCGGAACGCACCGGCTGCTTTCCAAGGACATCCAGCCTGGCAATCTGGGGCTTTTGGTGATTGACGAAGAGCAGCGCTTCGGGGTGGGGCACAAGGAGCGCATCAAGCAGTTGCGCATGGAGGTGGAGGTGCTGACCCTTTCCGCCACGCCCATCCCCCGCACTCTGCACATGTCGCTGATGGGGGTGCGTGACCTGAGCGTGATCAATACTCCGCCCATGGACCGCATAGCCGTGCGCACCCGGCTGGTCAAGTCCAGCGACTACATAATCACCGAGGCCATTGAACGGGAGCTGCGCCGGGGGGGGCAGATTTTCATGGTGCACAACCGCGTGGAAACAATTCACCAGTTCGGCAATTATGTACAGAGCCTGCTGCCCCATGTGAGGATGGCCATCGCCCACGGCCAGATGGGTGAGCGCCAGCTTGAGGACGTGATGCACGCCTTCATGAAAAACGAGGTGCAGGTTCTGCTGAGCACCAGCATTGTGGAGTCCGGCCTGGACATTCCCCGGGCCAACACCATCCTGATCAACGAGGCACAGCACTTCGGCCTGGCCCAGCTGTATCAGCTTCGGGGTCGCGTGGGCCGCTCCAATGTGCAGGCCTACGCCTACCTGCTGATTTCACCGGAACGGGTGCTCACCGATGTGGCCCAGAAGCGCCTGACACTTTTGCAGGAGTTGAACGACCTGGGTTCGGGCTTCCGGATCGCCTCCCACGACCTGGAGATTCGCGGCGCGGGAAACCTGCTGGGGCGCGAGCAGTCGGGCCATATCAACGCGGTGGGGCTGGAGCTGTTCACCCGCATGGTGGAGGAGGCCGTTACCAGGCTGAAGGGGGAGGAAGCTCCGCTCCCGGCGCTGGAATGCAAGCTGGACCTGGGCTTCCCCTATCTGCTGCCGGAGGATTATATCTCCGGCACGCAGCAGCGCCTGGAGATATACCGCCAGTTTGCCGACGTGCGCACAGAGGAGGAACTGTGGGATCTGCGCCAGACCCTGGAGGACAGGTTCGGCGGCGTTCCGCAGGAGGTGGACAATCTGCTGGACATGATCAGGATCAGGCTGGTGGCCTCCCGGTTCGGACTCAGCTCGGTGGAACGCGGTCGGGATGGGCTGGTGACAGGATTCGGACGCCCGGAGCTGATTGACGTGGAGGCGCTCATGGCCAGGATCAGCAAGGGCGATTCCTCCCTGAGGCTGCTTCCCGGTGACAGGCTGCTGCTGGGGCCCATGCCCCAGAGCCCCCAGGGGGTGCTGGGTGCGCTGGGCGCCCTGGAAAAGGTGATGATAAAACCAGCCGGCCAGTAGCTTTCCTGGTGTGGGCCTGCTTGTGCGGAAGGGGGAAAAAATGGCACAATTATCTTCGGGAAATCCCTGGCGATGGCCGCCCGGGCAACCCGTCATTCAACCCGGTAAAGAACAGTTTTGAAAACCACTCGCAAATCCCTGAATGATCTCCTGCCGGTGCCGGACGGCTCCGCCAGGCGGGCCCTGCCGCGGCTGCCGGCCCAGGCCACTGTGTTGCTGGGCACTGTGTTGCTGGGCACTGTGCTGCTGGCGTCTGTTTCCGGCTGCCAGGAAGCCACCCGTCGCAAATCCACGGGCACCAGCATGGTCCGCGCCGTGGCCATGGTAAACAATGATCCCGTAACCTATGAGAAGTTCATGTCCGATTATCAGCTGTTCCTTACCAACTGGGACAGCTTTATCGGGAACAACCAGGAGCGCAAGGCCGAATTGAAGGAGGTGTTCCTGGACATGATGATTGAGGATATGCTGCTGGACCAGGAATCCCGCCGGCGTGGCATCAGGGTTGATGAGGCGGAACTGCAGAGCCGGGCGCAGGATTTGGCATCCGGCTATCTGATCGATGACAAGGATGGCAACCGGGCCCTGTCCCAGAATCTGCTGGAGCAATGGGCAACCCAGCTTCGCCGCCGCATGGTCCACGAAAAACTCATCCAGGCCGAGGTGATTTCCAACATCCGCATCTCCGCCTCGGAGATGTACCGGTATTACCAGCGGAATCAGAAGGAATTCGACCTGCCGGAACGGGTCAATGTCCGCCATATAGCGGTGGGCAGCAGATCCCTTTACAACAAGGTCATGCGGCTGCTGGATGAAAAGAAGAGCTTTGTGGACCTGGTGCGCAAGTATTCCATCACTCCCGATCAGCACACCGATGGCGAACTGGGGTTTGTGGAAAGGGGCGTCCTGCCCCAGGAATTTGACGAGGCCATTTTCAAGATGCGCACTGTGGGTTCCATCAGCCCGGAGTCCAGCCCGGTGAAGACCCAGATCGGCTATCACATTTTCCGGCTGGAAGGATACCAGCCGGCCGGAAAACTCACATACCGGCAGGCCATTCCGCAGATCAAGGCCCATCTGCTCCGCGAAAAGCAGACCGCGGCCTACCGGGAATGGATGAACGGCCTGCGCAAGAAGGCCACCATCACCATAGACCATCAGCTGCTGGCCGCCGAGTAATCGCACCGGGTGGCCGGGGGGCTTGCCTGCCCGTGGGGGGCGCCCATGGTCTCTATCAGGAAATCCCGAGGAAATGCAACAGGAAACCAGTACCGATCAGCGTACGATACCGGACAGGGGAAGGGTGGCCCTGGCCATGAGCGGGGGGGTGGATTCCTCCATCGCCGCCGCGTTGCTGCTGGAGCAGGGCTGGGATGTGGTGGGCCTGCACATGAAGCTGCACAACCTGCCCGACGAGCAGCGACGGGACCGCTCCTGCTGCTCGGTGGACGATTCCCTGGACGCCCGCTCGGTCTGTGCCCGGCTGGGGATTCCGTTTTATGTGCTGGATTTCACCCAGTCCTTTCACGAGGAGGTGGTGCGCTACTTCGCGGATTCCTACCGGCAGGGCCTGACGCCCAATCCCTGTGTGATGTGCAACCGCACCATAAAAAACCGCCTGCTGCTGGAAAAGGCCCGCGAGTTCGGCTGCACGCGCCTGGCCACCGGGCACTACGCCCGCATTGGACGCGATGAATCCAGCGGGGCCTGGCAACTGCTGCGGGCCTCAGACAGTCGGAAGGACCAGACCTACTTTCTGTTCGCCACCGCTGCCGGGGAATTGCCCAGCCTGCTGTTTCCCCTGGGAGAGCTGGAAAAAACGGAGGCCCGGGATCTTGCCCGCCGGCGGGGCCTGACTACCTGGGACAAGCCGGACAGCCAGGAGGTATGTTTTATCACCGGCGATTACCGTGATTTCCTGGCCGGGCATTACGGTTCCGGCGCGCCCCTGCCCGGGGACTTCGTGGACTCCGCAGGCGCCGTGCTGGGGCGTCACCGGGGGCTGGCCTACTATACCGTGGGGCAAAGGCGCGGGCTGGGAGTCAGCGGTCCCCGGCCCTACTATGTGGTGGGGTTGCGGCCGCTGGAAAACCAGGTGGTGCTGGGGGACGAAGCGGAGCTGTTTTCCACCGGGATGGAGGTGGCCGGGGTCAACTGGGTTTCCATTCCCCCGCCCGCCGGTACTCTGCGGGCCCTGGTGAAAGTCCGCTATTCCCACGCCGGCGCATGGGCCACCATCACCCCCGGGGAAGCGGGTCATGTGCAGGTGGAGTTTGAAGCGCCGGTTAAGGCGGTGACGCCAGGCCAGGCGGCGGTGTTCTACGACGGGCCGGTGGTGCTGGGTGGAGGATGGATAACCCCGGGGCAGGGAGGTCTTTCATGAATCTGATCCTTGTGGGATTCATGGGGTCGGGCAAGTCGGCCGTGGGCCGCCGTCTGGCCCAGCGGCTGGGCTATGGCTTCCTTGATACCGACAACTATATCGAGGAACAGACCGGGCGCAGCATCGCCGCCATCTTTGCCGAGGAGGGAGAGGAGTATTTTCGGGGACTGGAAAAGGCTCTGGCCAAAAGACTCGCCGGGCTGAGGAACTATGTCATCTCCACCGGCGGGGGCATGATTACCACGCCGGGCAACCTGGAGTTGCTGCGCGCCGCGGGGCTGATGATCTTCCTGGACGCGGACAAGGAGGAGATCATCCAGCGGCTGGAGCGTGACTCCAAGCGCCCCCTGCTGCAAGGACAGGATGTGCGGGAACGGGTGGAAAATCTGCTGGCCGAGCGGATGCCCCTGTACAGTCAATGCGAACTGAGACTGCCCACCAGGGCCAAGAGTGTGAACAAGGTGGCCGGGGAACTGATACGGCTGATTGCCGAACATGGGGGATTTCAGGCCGGGGGCGCGGGCGGTGACAACTAGCGCAGCACCCGGTGGTCATCCAGCCGCAGGGTCACCCGGATGGTGTCGAAGTGTTCCAGCAGCGCCACCGCATGGCCTCTCGTCACCGCGGCCAGGTCCTTGAACTCGATCACGGTGATCCGTTCCTTTTCCTGCAGGTATCCGCGCAGTTGATCTTCGATTTTGGCGATGCTTTCCGGGGTGTAGTACAGGTCGTCCTTCACCCGCACCAGCCGTCCGTTGTGCACACCCAGCTTGAGGGTGCTCAGGCCGGTTTTTTCCTCCACC
>JAOUPZ010000007.1 GCA_029879595.1 Deltaproteobacteria bacterium
GCTGGCCTTCTCCAGAAAAGAAGTTCTGAAGAAGAAGCCCCTGAACTTCAACCGGTTTATTGAAGAACAGATAAGCCTGCTCAAACGGGTGATCAGGGCCGATATCGACATTGAATTTGATAAACTCGATGACAGGGCCGTAGCCGAGGTTGATCCGAACATGATGGAGCAGATATTCGTCAATCTCTGCCTCAATGCCCAGGATGCCATGCCGGAGGGAGGGCGGCTCAGGGTGGAACTAAGCAAGTACCACACCGACCCGGAATTTTTCAAAACACATTCCTGGGCCAAGGCGAGCGAATACATCATCATAAAACTGCAGGACAACGGATCGGGGATGCCCGAGGAAGTGCAGGAGCATATCTTTGAACCGTTTTTCACCACCAAGGCCCCCGGCAAGGGAAGCGGACTGGGACTGGCCATGGTCTATGGCATTGTCCGCCAGCACAAGGGAATGATAACCGTAAACAGCACTTTGGGAGAGGGCTCAACCTTCACCATCTATCTGCCCAGCGACACCCAGGACGAAGAGGTTCAAGCTGATGAGGATGTTGTGGTGCAGACCAGCCTGGAAGGACACGAGACCATTCTGGTTGCCGAGGATGAGCCGGAGGTGCACGACCTGCTGGTCTCCCTGCTGCGGAACAAGGGTTATCATGTGATCCAGGCCCGCGATGGCATGGAGGCCCTGGAAGCCTTCAACCAGAACCAGGACCGGATAGACCTGGCGCTGCTGGACATGGTCATGCCTAAGATCAACGGAAGGCAGTTATACGAACATTTCATCTCCCACAAGCCCGGACTGAAGGTGATCTTCAGCACCGGATATGCATCCGAATTTTCTGACCGGGAAGAACAATTCGAGGAGGGCGATGTGCCCATGCTGCGGAAGCCGTATTCGACCACCGACCTGCTGCAGGCCCTTCGCAAAACACTTGATAAGGCAGGCGAAACGGAACAATCCCTGGGTGGAGACTCCGAGACCAAGTCCGATATCAGCCCCGGCATGGATTGACAGCGGCTCCGGGGTCTATGGAGGACAGGGTGTTTTGCCGGATGGTTAAAGGACGTTATTACTAACACCTTATGGCGAAACATATTCGGCTATGGTTTTCGGCTATGCACTTTTGACTATGTTCTTTTGACTATGTTCTTTTGACTATGTTCTTTTGACTATGTTCTTTTGACTATGTTCTTTTTCGAAAGGACGCCCCACCGGGTCATCCCGGTTTGACTCTCTGCGCAAGCCAAAGCACTCTGATGAAAAACAGCGGATTGAAAGCAGGTTTGTCTAGGAAATGGATGGTCGGCCTGGGAGTTTTTATCCTGGGAGGACTGGCGCTGGCCGCCGTGGTGGCCTCACAGAGCGTCCCCCGTGGCATCCCCGGCCCCGGAGCGGCGGTCATCGGCAGCCCGGCCAAGCGGCCTGGTGCCGAAACCGATTTCAAAAAGCCCACCCGCAAGATAGAAGAATATGAGTATGTGATCTTCTTCGACGAAGAACTGACCCACGACCAGCAAATCTCGGTTTTCAGGAACATACCGGGTGTGGAATACATCGAGGACGGATTTTACCAGGGAGTGGTGGTGGTGGCCATCCGGCCCGAGGGAGATCAGCGAAACGCCATCATCAGGGAGCTCAAGAAGCACTCCGAGGTCATAACCGTGCTCAAGGCCACCGAGGACATGATCTGTCACTGAACCGCCACCGCGCCGCTGGGGTGGCTCCGGGGGGAGCATTTATTTTGCGGCGGGCCGGGACGGTTGGCACCAGCAGCCAGACCCACAGCAGCCAGAACCACAGCAGCAAGAACCACAGTGCTATAATTTCAGTGCAGTGACTTCAGTGCAGTGACTTCAGTGCTATGACCCCAGCAGACGGCGCACTCCCTCCGCCATATATTCCGGATCGGAATTATGGGGAAAGGTGAACCGCAGCCGGCCTTCCTGATCCACCAGGAACACGAAGGCGCTATGGTCGATCAGGTATCCCAGTTCACCGCCCACCTGCCGGCTCTTGTAGCGCACCTTGTATTTTCGGGCGGCCGCGGCGACCTGCTCCTCCGTGCCGGTCATCCCCACGAAGCGCTCTCCGAAATACTCCAGGTATCCCTTCAGGTGCTCCGCCGTATCCCGGCCCGGGTCCAGAGTGACAAACATGAACCGCAACCGGTCTCCTGTTTGGGGCAGCAGCCTGTCCACGCCGACCATGGAGGAAAGCATGGTGGGGCAGATATCCGGGCAGTGGGTGTACCCGAACCCTACCAGCAGCACCTGGCCCCGGAAGTCCTTGAGGGATGAGGGCCGGCCTTCATGATCCTGCATGGCGAAATCCCCGCCCTTGTCATCATAAAAGCGAAGGTTCAGGTTCTGGTATTTTTCAGGCTGAGACGCGGTTTTTCCCCCCTGGGAATTCGCAGCCGTCGCGCGGGCGGCCATTCCCAGAAAGTACTTCAGCGCCTCGGGGGAATCCCATTGCCGGGCGCCCAGGGCCCGGCCATGGATGTTGCCGTCGTGATCCACCACTATCGTGGCCGGAAAGTTCTTCACTCCATAACTGCGGTAAACATCGCCCTTTTCATCCAGCGCTATGGGAAAATCATATCCCTTGTCCTTGAGGAAGGCCTCGATCCGGGAGCGTTTGTCCATCACGTTAACCGCCAGCAGAATGAAGTTCTGCCCGCCCAGGGTCTTGTGCAGGTTCTGCAACTGGGGGAACTCCTCCAGGCAGGGAATGCACCAGGTGGCCCAGAAGTTCAGCACCACCACCTTTCCCTTCAGCTCGGACATTGTCCACTCACGGCCGTCCAGCCCTTTCAGCGAGAAATCCGGAGCGCGGGTTCCCGGCGCTTCCGGTTCAATGGCGAAGGGTTTCAGTTTGGTCTCCCGGCCGCCTTCACCGCCCGCGGCCAGAACCGGAGCCAGCCCCCACCCCATGAACAGAGCCCAGACCACAAGACTCACGGTCAACAGGATCCCGGTCAAACGGGCCCCGGAAAAAAGAGCACTGAAAAAACGAGCACCGGAATAAAAAGCCTTATGAAACCGCCTCATATCAAATCCCCTGATTTGAATATCTTGTACCCGACAAGGCTCAGGAGCCAGCCCAGCAACATGGGATATGCCTGTGCGAACACCATGAACCCCTTCACTCCCAGCTTGTCCTGAATCACCAGGGCTGTGGGCCCCAGCACACTCATCTCCGGATCGAAGAGCATGATCGCCGCCAGCCGGAAATCCTGCAACGGATTCAGCAGCGCCAGCATGACCACCGTGTTCTCGCCCACATGCTGGCGTATCAGCACCCCGATGAGGATTATGTCGATGAAGAACAGGGACACCAGCCACACCAGGAAGCCCAGGCCCAGGCCCACCTCCAGGCGGCGCACCATGGTGGATATGAGAATCCCGAAGCCCATGTAGCACCAGCTGAGCGTACCCAGCAGCAATGAATAATATCCCAGCAGGGCCCATGGAACATCGAAGCCCTTGAGAGCCCCCCACAGCGCCGCGGCGAACATGGTGAGCGTAACCGGGATGAAGATCACCACGAAGCGCCCCAGCAGTTTGCCCCAGTAATACGCGGCCAGGGGGATGGGCAGGGAGAGCAGGTATTCCATCACATTGTTTTCCTTGTCACCCACCACCGTGCGCACCATGGTAATCAGCACGAATATGGGCAGAATGGCCACCGCGAGCTGGATATAAGTCAGCAGCAGCCGCCCCAGGCCGGTGAATCCCATCACCTGCGACTCGGTGATGCGCAGGGTGAACAACAGCAGCACCGCACCACCGAAAATGAACAGATAGGTGAAAAACCAGCGGGCCCGCAGGGACTCCTGGATTTCCGTTTGAACCATCAACAGCAACGCTTTCATCTGTTCTCCCTGTTTGGAATTCCGCTTTGGCCGCGGAGAATTTCCTGTCTGACCTGCTCAAAACTCATTTCGCCATACCCCGGTTCCGCCGAGGCTCCGTATCCATAGCCCGAAGGGGTTTGCAGGCCCTTCTTCCAGGTGGCCCGGCTGGGCTCAAGCCAGCGGTCGGCCTGGGTGTCGCGCACCCAGATGCGCGCCTGATCCTTCCAGGGCCTGTCCGCCAGCCAGATCACCAGACCCCCGATATCATCAAACTTGTGGGCCCGCCCGCCGGGCTCAACGGCCTGGGCCGCAAAACGCCGGTCACTGATAATCATCCCGCTTTTTTCGCCGATATCCCGGTCCCAATGGACCTTGGCCGGCCCCTGGCCCGAATCGCCCCAGCACCCCGGGAGCAACAGTGCCATCAACAACAGTGCTATCGGCAAGAGTGCAATCGGCAACAGCGCCACCTGCATGGGCGCCACCGGCAGCACAGGCACTCCTGTCCGGGAGGCGGCATTATCATTAATTGGTATTCGCACTGAGGCCATTATTGTTCACGGATTCCGCCCGGGGGAGCGCCCGCCGAAAAGCATAAAGGCCGCCCCGTTGTTGGCAAACTGGACACACCGGGCTACTTCCGGTTCTTCCTGCCCCCTTTCCCGGTTTTTTCCTTGTGGTGCAGCACTTCGCTCACGGGGCTGTCCAGCACGATCTTCCCGCAATCCATCTCCGTTACGCGGCTGATAAGATGGCGTATTTCATCCACCCGGTGGCTGCTGAGAAGCATGAAGGTTTCGCTGGCCGAGTCGTTCAGGTGCTGATAAAGGGCCTCCCGGCCCTCGGGGTCCAGGTTGGCCGCGGGTTCGTCCATTATCAGTATGGAGGGCCGGCGGGCCAGCGCCAGGGCAATCAGCACCTTTTGCTTCATTCCTCCCGACAGCTTGGAAAACACCTGCCGGCCGTGCTGTTCGATGTCCAATCCGAGCTTGTTGGCGGTCTCAATCACCGCCCCCAGGGAGTCTTTTCCGTTGAGACCGGTGGACAGGGCCACCAGTTCCGCCACGCTCATCTGGAGCGGGGGCGGGTGCTGGGGCACAAATCCGGTGCGTTCCAGCACCTTAAGCCTGTCCTTGCGGGGGTCCATGCCAAAGATGTTGATCTGGCCCTCGTAGCCGAGTTGCCCCAGCAGACAGCGGATCAGGGTGGTCTTGCCGGCGCCGTTCTGACCCACCAGGGCCACCCGTTCGCCTATCTCAAAGGATATATCCAGCCCATCCAGCACCTTCTGGCGCCCGAAGGATTTGCATAACCCTTTTATCGCTACTTTTTCACTGCTCATGCCTGCCTTGGTCCCATGGTTGCCCCGGATTCCTCCAACAGATTCAATCAGATGATCTTATCCAGGTATCTCATTTTAAAATTCAGCGCGCCATCATGACATGCGTCAACGCATTCACCGCAACGAGTGCATTCACCGGAAAGAACATACTCCCCCTGGCCGCGGTTTACCGTGTCCGCCAGCACAAAAGGCACCATGCACACCTTCTGGCACTCCTTGCAGTTTGAGCAGCTTTGCTGATCCCACTTGATCTTGAAGGGTGAAATCCTGCCGATGAAATTGTAGGTGGTACCCACCGGACAGATATAGCGGCACCAGAACCGCTTGCTGTACATGACCTCAATGATCAGCAGGGCCAGAATTATGAACATTCCCGCCCAGCTGCCATATACGAAAAACCGGGTGAGCAGCCCCGGAGGCGAGAAGGTTTCATAAATCGTGTAGCCCGAGCCCAGGGCCAGCACCAGGAACAGCAGCCAGATCACATATTTCAGCTTGTAATCGAAGTTGCGGTTCTTCACCTTTTTGGCGGCCGACAGGCGATCGCGCAGTTTGTCGGCCAGTTCGGCCAGCAGGTGGTAGGGGCAGACCCAGGAGCAGAACGTCCGGCCGCCGAAAAGCAGATAAAACCCGCCGATGGTCAGGGTGCCGATCACCAGGTTCACCGGAACATGCTGGGTGGCCAGGGCAATCTGCATGGTCGCATAGGGGTCGGCCAGGTGGAAGCCCAGCAGGCGCGAGCCGCTCAGGGTTCCCTCCAGCACCTGGATGTCCGCGTAGTAGGACAGGAAGAACAGCAAATTGATGCCGATCAGCACCGCCCAGCGGATATTGCGGATGCTGTGGATATGAACCCCTTCCTTGCGCAGGGTCTGTGTTCTTTTTCCCGGGCCTCTCATGCCGCACCTTCCTTCCAGCGCAGCCTGGGAACGATGGTTATGGCCGGCTCACTGGTGGGGCACTTTTCCTCGCAGACCCCACAGCCCACGCAGGTTTTCTGCACCACCGGCTCCTTGTACTCCCTGCCTTGTGAATCCTTGCGCGGCTCGAAAACGATGGGACCCATTCCCTTGATGGGGCATTTATCCAGGCAGATGGTGCAATCCTCGCCCTTGATGGCCAGACATATTTCCGGCTTGCTCAGCACGGCCAGTCCCATTTCGGCGTCCTTGCCCTCGGAAAGAGCATGATCCAGGGCTCCGGTGGGGCAGGCCAGCACGCAGGGCAGTCCCGCGCAGAGTACACAGGCTCCCTCGCGGGGAACAATATATGGAGTTCCCACACCAAAGCCGTTTTGCAATCCGTCCAGCATGACCACCTGCGGGGGACATACCTGAAGACACTGCCCGCATTTGATACAGGAAGCCAAAAACTGGGTTTCGTTCACCGCACCGGGTGGGCGGAGTTTATCCTTTGCGGGACGCAGGATGGGCACGGAGCCAAACCCCAGCGCCAGACCGCCTCCCACCACCGCCAGGGACAGCCGGATGAACTTCCGGCGCCCCGGTGTAAATTTCACCTTGGCATCACTCATATTGCTGCTTCCACTCTAAATTGTTGGTTTTCTTCCCCTGGTCGGCCCCGCTCAACACGCCCTTTTGAATATGGATTGTGCCGTCCGCTTTTCGGTTCACCGCTTCAGGCCCTCCTGATTGAAAACGGGCCGGTGGTCCTCCATGATCAGTCTGGGCTCAGTAAACGGCACCAGCCGCGCCAAAAAGTCCAGAAAGGTAAACACCGGCGACCCGTAAAAGAACTTCACCGCCGGGAAATCCATCCAGAGCTGATCCATGTAAATCCTTTCCTGGTGCGGCGTATCTCCGATGCCGTCCCGGTCCCGGTCAAAGCCCTGGTAGTCGCTCCAGTAGTTCCCCTCGAACAGGTTTTCCAGAGCCGTGCCATTGCCCCGCACGCTCACATTGTGAATATTGGAGTAAATGCTGTTGTTCCGTATTTCGTTGCCGCTCCAGTCGCTGTGGAACACGATGCCCTGCACATTATATGATATGTCGTTGTTTTCGATGCGGTTGATCAGTTCATCGTCAAAGGGCGACATATCCAGATAGATGGCAGTGGCGCAATAAATCAGGCGGTTGTCCAGGATGGTCATGCCGCTGGATTCCTTCATGCCGATGCCCATGCCGGTGCTGCCCAGCGAATTGAATATGTTGTTATTCTGGATCAGCCCGTCCTTGCTGTACATGAGAAAGATGCCCACGGCGTTGTGCCGGTAGGTATTGCCCAGCACCCGGTTGGAATCGGCGTACATGAAATGCAGTGAGTAGCGGTTGTTCCAGCCCTGGTTGTTCTCGATCAGGTTTTTGTTGGAATACCACATCACGAAATCGCGTGAATCGAATATCCGGTTGTTTCGGAAGGTATTGTTGTGGCTGGCCCATACCTTGATGCCGTCCCCGCGCACGCCCAGGTCCAGATCCAGGGATGATATATCGTTGTCTTCTATCAGATTGTGATGGGCCTCCCGAAGGTCCACCCCGAACAGGGTGTTCCTGATCCGGTTTCCTTCCACCCGGTTGTTGGCCGAGCGGAGCCTGATCCCCGAATCAATCTGGTCATGGCTTTCACCGGAGTTGATGATGGTCAGGTTCCTGAGGGTGACACCGTCGGCCTCCACCAGAAACACCGTTCCCGTGCCCCGGTTGTCCACCACCGCCTGCCGCTTGTTGCCATCAATGGTGATGGGACGGTTGATCACCACCGGCCCCAGATAATGACCGGGCTCCAGGAGCAGGGTTCCGCCATCGGCGGTTTTGTCCACCAGTGGTTGCAGGAGCATGGGCGGCCCCGACTGCTGACCCGGCTGCTTACCCGGCTGCTGCGGGGGGGACTGCTCCTGGGCCGGAGCCATTACAGGGGCAGAAAGCAGCAACAGTTGAAACAGCAACAACAGCCGCAGGAGGGCCGGGCTGGTGCCCGGCCGCCGCCAGGGTGCAAGGGGGCGAATCTGCCCCCTGACCGGACGAAACACGGCCATCAGCCTTTTCACGCGCTGGACAGCCATGCGAAACCTCAATGAAAGATACTTTGTGTTGGAATAAACCATCGGACCGGCTCCGCCGGGCTGCACCGGCGGAACTATCGGCCTTTGGTCCGGAGACAGACCGGAATCAGGCGGCTTGCCGAAGCGTCCCTGAAAAACGAACGCTCCGGCAGCTGGTATGACACGCGGCCGCTTCCGGCCGGACTGGCACAAATATTACAAAAACAAATCAGCGCTGTGCGCCCCCGATCAATGCTTTACGTTCTTATAGATCGGGTTGGTCTTCAGCTCGTCAAGATTCCTCTTGTGGTTGGGAGTCTTGAGCCGGGCGACATAGTCGGCCACTGCGATGAAGTCCTCATCGGAGAATTCATTCACCTGCTTGACCATGTCCGGGTTGGCGTTGCGGCGCTTGCCGTCCCTGATCCACTTGAGCTGGCGGATGATATAGTCATAAACCTGCCCGCCGATAAGGGGGAATGAGTCCTTGATGCTGCCCTCGCCGGTTTCCTTGTGGCACTTGACGCAGTTCACCTTGTACAGTTCCTCGCCTCTTTTCAAAAGCTTGCCATCGCCGGTGGGCGGATCGGGGTTCATGGGCAGGGTGGCGATATAGGCCACCACATCAGCCAGGTCCTGTGCTCCCTCGATCTGAATAGCGAAGGGGTACATGGTCGGGTTGTCCCGGTTACCAGCGCGGATGTCCGCAATCTGCTTGATCAGCACCGAGGTGTGTTGTCCGGCCAGCATGGGGAATGTTCCGGCGGGGTCTCCCCAGGCAGTGGGCAGGTGACAGGCCGCGCAGACCTGATAGATATCGTAGCCGTTTTCCGGATCGCCCTTCAGCTCAAGAGCATCCAGGGCCTCCTTAACTTTGGAGCCCCACTTGGCACCTTCCGCGAAAACACTTTGGGCCATGACGTTTGCGGAACCCGCAAAAATCATCAGGCTCAAAACAACCAACCCTTTGCTAAACATGTTCTTCATTTCTGTACCTTGGTTTTTCTTTCGTTTTTGGATGTTCGCCCCTTTGTTTAAGCCCGACCCTTAAAACTTGGGCAGGGTGGAAAGCCACTTGGAAATAGCCTCCATCTCGGCATCGGTAACCAGGTGCATCACACCCTTCATGGCCGCGGAGTTTCCATTGCTGCGCTTGCCGGACTTGATATCCTTCATCTGGTTGAGCAGATAGATTTCATTCTGCCCGGCCAACCGGGGATAAACAGGCATCAGCGGAGTCTTGGCATCAGGGCCATGACAGGCAATGCAGGTTTTGGTCTTGTAGAGGTTGGCGCCATCCTGGGCAAACACCGGCTGGGTGCTCACCAGGAAAAGCAATGAGGCCGCCAGGACCAGAAGCATTGTTGTGATTGCTTTTTTCATCGTCGACAATTTCCTTGTTCAGTTTGGTTTGCAGCGAAGCAGCACTCCGCCGGTTCAACGCACGCTTTTGGCATCACGAACGTTATTTTAAAAACATATGGGCGGGCATCAGCCCTGATCCATCTCCCGGATCACCCTGCGCTTTATCAGAACGGCCAGCAGCAAGGCGATAAACGCAATCAGTAAAACATAAAATCCGGTGGTAGGGTAGGAATGGGTGCCGAACTGGGCCACCTTCCCATCACCGAATACCGTGGGCATGAACGGTTTGATGTCAAAGGCCCTGGTTTCCATAAGGTTATGGCCGAACCAATATAACCAGTAGGAATACCAACCCACAAAATAGACTGGCATCAGGGCCGGCCCCAGACCGAACAGCCACCACACCGGGCCGCTGTAAAAATAGAACACAGCCAGGGAGGCAAAGAATGCCAGATAAATCAAGGGAACCATCTTTCGAACAAACGGGGCACCCACTTCCATGGGATGCATGCCGATATAGTGATTGATGGTGTTCATCTCGGTTACCTCCCCGGTGAACCGGGTCAGGTTGAAATATACGGGAATGCCGTAGGGAAAGGCGGACTTGGGATATTGCGCCGATTCCAGTGACACCAGCCAGATGGGCATGGAGTGATATCCGCCCAGGAACGCGCCCAGGGTCTTGTCATCCATTTTGACTGTTTCCATGTCCCAGCGGCTGGAGCGGTCGTACTCGTCTTCCTCCTCCCCGCCCTCACCTTCTTCATGAGCATTTCCATGCTCCTCACCTTCCTCGCCCAGGGGCTTTACCGAAAACATGGAAAACGGCTGGTAGGATTGATTGATTTCCAGTTCATACCCTTCAGGGGGCTGATATTCAAAAAACACCCCCATCACATAGGAGGCCAGCAGGGCCAACGCTCCGACTATGGTCAGTATCTTGGAAAGCCGGAGTCTTTTAAGGGAATCTTCGTTTGATGAAAGGCTTTGATTTGTCATGATAGAGCTACTCTGGTTGATTTTTCAAACTCGCAAAAACTTGTTCTTTTAACCTGCCGGTACCGCAGCTGCTTTCCGCTGATAGCACAGGCAAATGATCCGAAATCAAGATGTTTTGTCAAACCTGATGAACCCCGGGTACTGGCGAGATACGCATCAAGCAGGCAATCCGGCACATCTGGCTGGCTTTTCCCTGGTCAGCCGGGGTCTCCGTCCCGGCAACTTGCGTGTTAAGGAGAAGCCAAAACTAACGCCGAATCTGGTACTTACCCGCATTTGGAACAATGCCCTGGCGGGAGAGTCTTTGCACAAACAGCCTGCCGGACCAGGCCCGGGACTGTCCATAGGTACTGCTCCTTTATCCTTATGTACTTCCAGGCCCCTCTGTTTTCCCTGCCCAAAACGCGCCGGGTCGAACCCGGCAAAGCAAACTTGTGTTGAACCATCCTCCGACCACCGGGGGGCGGCCGGAGGATTTGCGGTCACTGCTGAGGCGGCTTACTCGCCGTCCACCATCTTCTTGGCGAAGATGCCCCTGCTGGCGCATTTCACCAGGTACTGCCAGGCATATTCCTCATAGCCGAAGGCGTTTTTGAAATCGCCCTTCTTGGCATATTCGGCAGCCTTTTGCCGCGGTTCGAAGTGCCCTTTGAACTGCTCCACGGCATCGAAAAACTGGTCAGCCGCGTCCTGGTTCTGCACTTCGCCTTCCTTCTCGATATGGGTGGCCAGCTTTACCGCCTTGCCAACCGTATCCTTACCATCGCAAATATTCGAGCCCTTGGGAGCGATCTTGGGGCAGACATACTCAATGACGCCCGCGATCACCCCGATGGTCTCATCGTTCACCTTTTTCTTTTCCTCGTACTTTGCCTTGAAATCCTCTTCGGCAAAGACAGTGGAGGCAGAAAAAGCAAGAACAGCGAGGAGCAGCACTCCCCATTTTGCAACTATGGAAAGACTGATGTTCTTCATGGCTTTTCCTCCATCACACTCAAGGTTTAACCAGCAGATATCCCATCATCTCCAGGTGCAGCGCCGAGCAGAACTCGGTGCAGAAGAACGGATAGACGCCTTCCCTGTCAACTTTGAAACGGAAGGTGTTTGTTTCTCCGGGCTCCAAACTGGCGTTGATGTTCATATTGTCAATAGTGAACCCGTGCACTTCATCCTGTGCACGCTCAAGGTTAGAAATGTGCCAGATGATGTTGTCACCTTTCTTGACCTCGATGACTTCAGGCTCGTAGTGGCTGCGGATGGCCGACATATAGACGGTTACCGTATTACCCTTGCGCTCAACGCGCTGGGTGCCGGGAGCAACGAAGTGCTTGAAGGACTTCTTGCTGAAGCGCTTGATGGGCTTGAGCTTATCGGCCTTGATCATGACCGCGTAGTGCGGCTCACCCAGGGGCAGAGGCATGTCGTACAGCAACTGCATCTTCCTGCCGGTGGTGATGTCGATCAACTGGTGGTTCTGCGGATGCAGGGGGCCGACCTGGACGAAGCGGTCGATCGCCAGCTTGTTCAGGGCGATCAGGTAATTTCCGTCAGGGCTGACCGTATCGCCTTCCGCGGCGACCAGGTGTCCGATGTTGTAATGTATGGGGATCTTCTCCACAACCTTCAGGTTGAGGTAATCCCAGCGCACCACGGTGGATTCCACGTACAGGGATGTGTACACGATGCCATTGGCGGAATCATACTGGGTGTGCAGGGGCCCCAGGCCCACGTTCACCTGACCATGGATGGAGCTCTTCAGGTCAAGTATGGGGATGCCGTAGGGATCCGTGCCGGCGAACTTCTTGGCTTTGATCTGGCTTTGGATCTTGGCGAAGTCATACACGGTGGTGTGGGTGTCCAGCTTTCCGGAGACGATGATGTACTTGCCGTCCGGGGACACGTCGTTGCCGTGGGGGCTCTTGGGCTCGGGAATCAGAACCAGAGCGTTGGCGGCCACCATGTCTTTTATGGAGATCACGGGGAAGCCGTTGATCTTCTTGAACTTCTTGGCCTTGAAGAGCTTCTCGGCTTCTCTCCAGTTAACTACGTGCATATAGTCGGTGTCTTTTTCCGACTGGCCGGCCTCGTTGGGCAGCTTGTCGCTGAACTCCTTGAGGGAACCCTTACCGTAACCACCCTGATAGCGCTCTGAGTTGAACGAGTTGATGAACATCCAGCCTTCGGAAGCCTTCTTGCCGAAGTCGGAAATGTCCTGATGGTACGGAGGCAGTTCAATTGCAAAGGACTGGCTTTGATCAATCCGGCCCTTCTTGCGGTCGAACTTCCAGTAGGTGTAACCGCCCCGGTACTTTTCGTTGTACTGGGTCAGAGGCACATACTTGTCCTCGAACGGGGCCGCATACTGGGCCGCCTCACCGACGTAATCGGTGTTGGTGTTCACAAACGCGCCACCGTGGTTGGACTTGAAGATCGGGTTGCTGACGATCTGCACCGTGCTGAAGGTCTTCAGGTCGATCACGGCAATACGGGGGTTGGCCTTGTCGTTGATGAACAGGAACTGGCCGTCGTAATCACCGTTGGTCTCTGAAAGAGAGGGATGGTGCGTATCACCCCAGGTAATATCCTTGCCGTACTTCTTGCCTTGGGCCAGGATTTCCATGGACTCGTCATCACCATACCCATAGCCCTGCCAGGGCTCCGGGGTAAACACTGCGATGTACTTCAGAATCCGCATCGAGGGAACGCCGTAAACGATCACCTGACCGGATTGCCCACCTGATGAAAACACTACGTATTCATCCTTTTTTCCGGTGGGATGGTATGTTTTTGCAGCGGCAACGATATCCTTCTGGGTCAGCCCGCGGGCTTTCATGACCTCATCCAGGTCCTGGGCAAAGCCAGCCTGGGCCACGCCCACCAGGAACGCGACCAATACCGTCAACCGCATGAATTTCTTTAAATTCATAGTACTCCTCCTCCTCCTCTCGTTTATTGACAGGAGCTACAAGCCCTCCGCGTGACGTCACCGACCTGCGCATCAGCGGATCTGACGGGCTTACGTTAACACCACCATCTGTTTTCCCTTTATTTGCTTCACGACCTTACTTCACCACATACCTTCAGTCGGGTGCTCCGCCGACCAAGACGGCCCACCCTGCTGACCAGCCCGTGATCCGTCCGCCAGGCGGCACGAAGGCACGGGGTGTTCAATCCGAAAAGCCAGCTCCTGCAAATCGCAAATCTGACTGCACTTCTGCCAGCCTGTGCGCTGGCTGAATCGTGGCTTCATGTGCCAACAACGCCAGCATGCCAAGCCGGGTGTGCCAGGACTTCGCGGTTTCATGCCCCCATCCTGCTTATTCACGGACGGTCACACACTTTTTCCGCTCTGTTGTCTGACGACCCTTTTCGGTGCCATAACACAATATTATGGATGTCCACAGGGAAAATATGATCAATGTCATACGATTTCCACAGGCTGTACAATGCCGGAAAAAATGACAGGAATCAACACTGGGAACACCTCCGGGAAAATTTTTATCCCGCTCAGACCGATAATCAATTTCAAAAGGAACAACATGAAAAGTTTTCGCAGGGAGCTGACGCTCAATATACCCCGGCGCATGGGATTCCAGAACATCACCCCCCAGGTGGAGGCCGCGCTGAAAGAAAGCGGCATCAAAGAGGGGCTGCTGCTGGTAAACCCCCTGCACATCACGGCCTCGGTATTCATAAACGATGACGAGCGGGGCCTGCACCACGACTACGCCCAGTGGCTGGAACGCCTGGCCCCCCATGAGCCCGTATCCCAGTACCGGCACAACGACACCGGGGAGGACAACGCCGACGCCCACATGAAGCGCCAGCTGATGGGGCGCGAGGCCGTGGTGGCCGTCACGCAGGGCCGGCTGGACTTCGGCACATGGGAGCAGATCTTCTATGGCGAGTTCGACGGCAGGCGGGATAAACGCGTGCTCATAAAGATCATCGGGGAATAACCGCCCTGGCTAATCCAGGGCGGTGAGCTCGTAGCCGTCCTTGCCGTCACGCATGGCGAACCCCCGGGCGGCCAGTTCATCCCGCAGTTCGTCGGCCTGCTTGAAGTCCCGGGCCTGCCGGGCGGCCCAGCGCTTCTCCGCCAGGGCCCGCACCTCTCCGGGCACCTCCAGCGGGGCTGCCTCCAGCCGGGAAAAATCGAACAGACCCAGTGAAAGCACGCCCTCGGCAAATGCGGCCAGGGAAACCTTTTCCTCCGGGGCCACCTGTGAATCGCGCAGGGCCGTCCACAGCGTGGCCAGGGCCTTGGGGGTGTTCAGATCATCGGCCAGGTCTTCCAGCAGCTTTTCCTGCAACGGGGTCATGGATTTCCGGCTTTCGGCCTCCCGGAGGTCGCCGGGGGCGCCGCCGGCCTCCGCAATCAGCCGGCGCAGGCCTGTCAGGGCTGTATCCGCGGCCTTCAGGGCCTCGAAGGTGAACGTGAGGAACTTGCGGTAGTGGTTGTTGAGCACCAGATACCTGTAGGCGGCGGGCTCGTAGCCTTTATCCACCAGGGTCTGCAACCCGATGAAGTTGCCTTCCGATTTGCCCATGCGGCTGCTTTCCCCCAGCACCAGGTGCTCGCCATGGAGCCAGTAGCGCACGAAGGGCTGCCCGGTGGCGGCCTCGGACTGGGCGATCTCGTTGGTGTGGTGCACGGGGATGTGGTCCGTGCCGCCGGTGTGTATGTCGAAGGTTTGCCCCAGGTATTTCATGGACATGGCGGAGCATTCGATGTGCCAACCGGGAAACCCCCGCCCCCAGGGGCTGTCCCACTCCATCTGACGTTTGCTGTCCGGCGGGCTGAACTTCCACAGGGCAAAGTCGGTCTTGTTGCGTTTATCCCCCATTTCCACCCTTGAGCCCTCCTGCAGGCCCTCGGCCCTGAGCCGGGCCAGCTTGCCATAATCGGGCAGCCTCGCCGTATCGAAGTATATGCCGTCTGCGGTGCTGTAGGTGAAGCCGCTTTTTTCCAGGTCCTGGATCATGGCGATCTGTTCGGGGATATGCCCGGTGGCCCGCGGCATATCCGGCGGAACCTCGATGTTCATCCGCTCCAGGTCCCGCAGGTAGAGCCGGGTGAACTCCTCGGCGATATCCCAGATGCTGCGGCTGGAGCGCCGCGCCGCCAGTTCCAGCTTGTCCTCGCCCTCATCCGCGTCCGAGGTGAGGTGTCCCACATCCGTAATATTGATGACATGGCGCACCTGGAAGCCCAGCCGGCGCAGGGTTTTCTTGAGAATATCCGGAAAGACATAGCTGCGCAGGTTGCCGATATGGGCCTCTGCATAAACTGTGGGCCCACAGGTGTAGATTCCCGCGTGGCC
Organism: Deltaproteobacteria bacterium; assembly: GCA_029879595.1. GTDB lineage: Bacteria > SAR324 > SAR324 > SAR324 > JACQKK01 > JAOUPZ01. The sequence continues at coordinate 15,892 of JAOUPZ010000007.1, forward strand.
CGGCTGCAAGGGCGCAAAGACCTCCTTGCGGCGGGTAAGGGTGTTGTACAGGGTAAGTTCCATCGCTGCTTCCGGTATGAATCAATTGAATAACTAAAAACCCCAGGCATCCCGGCTGAATGCCATTCCTGGCAGCCCATGCCATTCCTGGGCAGCCCATGCCATTCCTGGGCAGCCCATGGTTATCCTGTCATTTTGTGAAGCATGGTGACAAGGGGGAACCGGGCCCGGAGCAAATACCGGAACGGTCGGCAGGCTGGCTGGCTGGCAGGCTGGCTGGCTGGCAGGCCGGCAGCGGTCATGACACAGAAACCCGGGCGGCTCATTCCTCCCTGTGCAGCGGAAGATCGAAGAAAAACCTGGTGCCCCTGCCGGGTTGGGTTTCAAAAGCGATCTGCCCCTGGTGGCTCTCCACGATGCTCTTGCAGATGCTGAGCCCCAGCCCGGTGCCCCCCTTCTTGCGGGTGTCGGTGGAATCGGCCTGCATGAATTTTTCAAAAACCCTGCTCTGAAAGTTCGGGGGAATTCCCGCGCCATGGTCTATCACTGAAACCCGCGCCATCTCACCGTTTTTCTCCAGTTCCACCTCGACCCGGTCACCGCTCGGGGAAAACTTGGCGGCGTTGGATATGAGATTGGCCATCACCTGCATGATCTTGTCGTGATCACCCAGCACCATGACCTCGCCGGGGTCCCGGGTCACCTCCAGTTTCACCCCGTACTTTTCGGCATAGCCCTGGTTGGCCAAAAGAGCCTTTTTCAAAAGCAGGGAAAGATCAAGGGGCTCCAGGTCGAACTCCATCCGGCCCGACTCAATCTTCTCGATATCCAGGATATCGTTGATCAGTCTGACCAGGCGCTCGCTGTTGTCGTGGGCGATGTTTACCATGGAGCCCATTTCATCGGGCATGGCCTCCTTATACAGGCCCTTGATCAGCCCCAGCGAACCCACGATGGAGGTGAGCGGTGTGCGCAACTCGTGGCTGACCACGGAAACGAACTCGTTTTTCAAGGTTTCCACCTTTTTGCGCTCGGTGATGTCCTGAACGATCCCCAGCATACGCGCCCCTTCCGCACGGACACCGGACTGCATTTCCCCGCGGATGATCAGCGTGCGCTCCTCTCCGTTGGGCCGCGTTATCCGCACCTCCCGGATGGGTTTTTCACCATTTTCCCGCACCTGATCAATCACCGCCTGGAATTTATCCCGGTCAGCCGGATGAATCCGCGATATGGTATCGGTAAGAGTGGGCTGAAAGGACTGCGGTTCCTCCCCCAGTATCCGGTATGTTTCGTCGGACCACTTGATAATATCCCCCGCCGGGTCCCATTCAAAGCTGCCCACATGGGCAATACGCTGGGCCTCGGCCAGGGACCGGCCTGTTTTTTCCAGGATATACTCGGTCTCCTTTTGCTCGGATATATCCGTGATTATGGCCAGCAGGGCAGGGCGGCCCTGATAGTCTATCTTCTGACCGGCCATTATCGCCCAGAAGACCTCTCCGTTTTTCCTCACCAGGCGCTGCTCGGTGTTGCTGATCATGCCGGTGCGCCCCAGCATCATCATGACCAGCTTTTCATCCTTTCTGTCGTAAAACAGTTCCTCCAGCCTGTTGTTCCCGGGTGATTCCTCCAGGGAAAACATCTTCAGCAGCCCCTGGTTGGCGTATATTATCTGACCGTCCTCCAGGCGGCTGATGAATATGGCAATGGAGGTGGTGGCCGCGATGGCCTGAAAGCGGGCCTCGCTTTCGCGCAATTCCCGCTCGGCTTCCTTGCGTTCGGAAATATCCCGCACCAGGCCGGTGAAGTAACGCATGCCCTCCACCGTGTACTGACTGACGGAAAGGTCCAGCGGAAAAATCGTTCCATCCTTCCTTTTTCCCGGCACCTCGCGCCCGATACCGATTACCTTGGGAGTTCCGCCACCCAGATAGTTGCGCAGGTAACTGTCATGCTGGGTGTGGTAGGGCTCCGGCATCAGCATGTTCACGTTTCGGCCCAGCATTTCCTCCTGTTCATAGCCGAAAATATTTTCCACCCCCTTGTTGGTGTAGTTGATGGTTCCCCTGCTATCAATATTGATGATGCCGTCCACTGCCGCCTCCACAATGGCCCGGTATCCGGCCTCGCTTCTCTCCAGTTTTCTGATCAGGGGATTGGATATTCTGACAAAAAGGATTCCCCCGGTTATCACAAGCACCAGGGTCAACAACATTGAGATGGCCGCAGCCACCATATATGGGCGGCGCACCTCCCACACGGAAATCCAGACCATGAATCCCATGTCCAGATAAGCCACCGGCTCATAGGCGGTCAGAGTGGTTTCCCCGTTGAGGCCGGCCCCGTACATGAACCCCGACTGGCCGGAAAGTGCCCGGCGCATCGGCTCGACGCGGGGATCATCCCAGGACAGGGACAACATGGCACCCGAACCGGCCCCATGCTGCAGCAGAAACTCTACGTTGCCCCCGTTTCGGCGGCCCAGCTCAAAATCACCGGTTGCACCGAACCCCATGAAACCAGAATGAGCGTCCGCCACCTGGGATACCGTGGCGGCCTTCCAGCCTTCCTTATGGTCGTCCTGGCTGTATTGGGAGTCAAAGCGCGCCACGGCCTCTATGAGTCGGGTCTGGCTCTTCGCGGTCATCCGCAGGCGCTGCTCCTCAATTTTGAGCGCGGCGCGGTAAAGCAGACCCGTGGAAACAGCCGCCACCGTTAGGGCAATGACTCCCATCAGCAATATCAATACAATCAGGCGCTGGTTGTTTTGTTTATACACTGGTCTGTATTCTTCAGGAGCAAGGCGTTTGACATGCCTTTTTCAGGGCATGGTTTTTTTGTTTAACGAACAAAACCTGTTTTTTGCCCTAACATCAACCCTTGACGCAGGCAATGGGGACCAGCCGGGCCACCAGCCGGGCCAGACCGGCGCGGTGAGCCGTTTCCACCACCCGGGTTACATCCTTATAGGCCTGGGGTGCTTCCTCGGCGATTCCCTTGAATCCCGCAGCGCGGATCAGTATCCCCTGCCGGGCCAGTTTTTCCATCACATCGCGGCCCTTCCACTGCTTCTTGGCCTGGTTGCGGCTCATCACCCGGCCCGCCCCGTGGCAGGCCGAGCTGAACGCCTCGTCCTCGCTGGCCGTGGTGCCTGCCAGTATATACGAGCAGGTGCCCATGCTCCCGCCGATCAGCACGGGCTGCCCGAAGGGACGCACCTCCCCGGGCAGTTCGGGGTGCCCCGGCCCAAAGGCCCGCGTGCCCCCCTTGCGGTGCACATGCAGCTCCCGCAGGCGCCCCTGCACCTGATGGCGCTCCACCTTGCAGGTGTTGTGGGAGACATCATACAGCATCGCTGGCCAGGGGCCGTTGTTGCCGGCATCCGGGCCGAAGACCTGCTGGAAGACCCCGCGCACCAGACAGGTGAGAATCTGCCGGTTGGCCAGGGCGCAGTTTATTCCGGCCCGCATGGCCCCCAGGTATGCCTTTCCCACCTTGGACTGAATGGGCACGCAGGCCAGCTCCTTATCGGGCAGGTCTATGCCATGGGCCGGTGCGGCCCGCAGCATCTCCTTCAGGTAATCGGTGCCGATCTGGTGGCCCAGCCCCCGCGAGCCGCAGTGCATGCTCACCACCAGCTGGCCTTTTTCAAGGCCGAACCCCCGGGCGATCTCCCCATCGAAGACCTGCTCCACCAGTTGCAGTTCCAGATAGTGGTTGCCTGCTCCCAGGGTGCCCATCTCCCGGCGCTGGCGCTCCCGGGCCCGGACGGAAACAGCGCCGGGATCAGCGCCCTCGATGCAGCCCCCCTCCTCGGTGCGTCTCAGGTCCGCCGGGTCTCCCCAGCCCTGCTCCACGGCCCAGCGTGCGCCGCCCTCCAGCATGTCCTTCATCCGCCGGTCGTCCAGGTTGATCTTTCCCGTGCTGCCCACCCCGGCAGGCACGGCCCGGAACAGCCCATCGGCCAGTTCCTCCAGCCGGGGCCGCACATCCCTTTCCGTCAGGCCGGTCAACAGGGTCCGCACCCCGCAGGAGATATCAAAGCCCACCCCCCCGGCGGAGACCACCCCCCCCTGGGATGGATCAAAGGCCGCCACCCCGCCGATGGGAAAGCCATAGCCCCAGTGGGCGTCCGGCATGCAGAAGCTGGCCTTGACGATGCCCGGCAGGCCCGCCACATTCACCGCCTGCTCCAGCGCCTTGTCGTCCATTTCCCGCAGCAGTTCCCCGTCGGCGTACACCACCACCGGCACCCGCATTTTCCCCGTGGGCTCCAGGTGCCACTGCACATCGCTGATTTTTTCCAGCCGGGATTTATGGTTCACTTTCGCCTTTCGCCGGTGTGTGTCTGTGGGCCATCTACAAGTGCCATATGCCCCAGCTTAGCACCATATCGGGCCGGCTGATAATAGCCGGAACTGCTCCGGGGGCGGGCAACTGGGCTTGAATAAAATCAACAAATCAGGTAAATCATCCTAGTAATTGCCATTCAGGCAAAAGGCGGGTTAATGCGAAATTAATTATTCATTCACATTAAAATTTATCCGTAAGCGGAGTAAATCACCTGAAGCAGCAGGTAGATTCAGGGGAGTTCCCGTAATTTTTCACTTGGAGAACAAACAAATGAAAGGTGATAAAGCCATTCTGTCTTTGCTGGCTCTGGTTTCAGTATTACTGCTGGCGGCCGGCTGCGGCGGCGACAGCAAGAAAAAGAGCACCGCGGGCGGACCTAAGGAAAACTTCTACTTCTTTGGCAATGATAATGTCACCGGCTGGGAGCTTTGGAAAACCGACGGCACCGAGGCCGGCACCAGCCTGGTGAAGGACATCAACCCGGGCGCCGGAAGCTCCGAAGAGGCCATGTACGAGTTCAACCAGGTCGGCAATACCCTGTTCTTCCGGGCCTATGAGGCCACCAATTGGAACGAACCATGGATATCCGACGGTACCGAGGCGGGCACTCAAATGCTGATGGACATCAACCCCGGACCAGTCAGTTCTTCGATTAATACACCGGTTCCATATAACGGCGGCTTTATATTCGAGGCCT
>JAOUPZ010000161.1 GCA_029879595.1 Deltaproteobacteria bacterium
GGAGCCGGGCCGACTGCTTTCCCTGTTTGAAAACCGGGTCTCTGAGGTGATCGTGGGCATGACCCTGTGGTCCCTGTTCCTGCTCCTGTTCAAGTACCTCCACCACCGCCGCCAGCACAGGGTATACCTGGCCTTCCTAAGGCCGGAAGTCAGGTCCCTGCTGACCAGGGGCATATACGCACGCAACGCCAGGCAGGCCCAGCAGGCCATCGACGCCGTCCTGAGCGGCATGAAGCTCAGCAACCATCGCAACTCCGTTATTTTCCGGCGGGTCACACGCCTGCTTCAGCTTTCGCGCTCCGCCCCCAAGAAGGAAGGCCTGAACGAACTGCTGGATTACCAGGCACAGCTGGATGTAAAACGCCTGGAAATCTCCTACTCGATCCTGCATGTCTTTCTCTGGGCCATTCCCATCCTGGGCTTCATAGGCACGGTGATGGGCATCGGTTCCTCGGTGGGCGAGTTCGCCGGGTTCATCCAGACCGCCGAGGGCGGGGCACAGTTCGGCATCCAGATGAGAACGGCCCTCAGCGGAGTCACCAGCGGCCTGGCAGTGGCCTTCAACACCACCTTTCTGGCCCTGGTGCTGGTGATCCCCGTGATGCTGCTGACGTCCTTTCTCAGCAAGTCCGAGGAGGAACTGCTGCTGGGCATCGAGGAATTCTGCCTGGAGGACCTGCTGCCCCATCTGCACATTACGCCCGGCGAGGATGCCCTGGCCGAGGGCTTTGAAGAGCACATGCACCGCATCTTGCGCCTGTCCGATACCTGGCTGGGGCAGTTCGGCCCCCTGGTTAGCAATCTTAGCAGCCAGACGCAGTCTCTGGGGGCTCAGATGGCGGGCATCCAGCCGGTTATCAGGGAATTCACGGACCGGCTGCTTGAAACCGGCCCGGCAAGCGCGCCCGAAGCCGGCCGCTCGGCAGACCGCAGTTCAGGACCCGGCTCCACGGGAACGACCTTGGAGGAAGCCCCGCCTTCCGCCAGGGCTCAGGCAGATCCTGCCCGGGATGGCAACGAAGAAGAAACCACCGGCCAGGGCTAGGTCTCCAGCGCCCGGACCAGGCTTTCCAGGCCCGCAATAAACACACAGGAAAGGTAATGAAATCACAGGTTTCTGTATCCTTGTTCCCCTTTCTAAGCGTCCTGCTGAGCACAATGGGCGTGCTGTCGTTTTTGGCCATCACCTTTTTGCTCTTTGCCGCCACCCCTGAGACACCAGACCCCCAGGAAGAGCAAAAAGCAGAACTGCGCTGGATAGGAGCGCCGGAGTATGTCCGCCCCATGCTGGCCGAAGCCGGGGCCGAGGGTCTGCGCGTCTTCCGCCGCAGAGGCGAGGAGCCTTACGAGTTTAAACTGGCCGAACTCAGGGGCGAGGTGGTTGTGGTGAAAAGCCTGCTGGAAACCGGATACAAAACCATGGGCAATACACCGGACAGGACCAGCCTGTGGCTTTTCCTCAAGACGGCCATTCCCAAGGAAAAGAATCTGCGCTCGTCCTTCACCATGATCCTGCATGAAATGGAACTGGATAACATAAACGGCCGGGCCCGCGACCAAAGAATCGAGCGATATCCGATACTGCTTATTTACCCCGACGGAGTGGAAACATATCAGTTGGCGTCATTTCTGGTGGAAACCACCACCAGGCTCTCACTGGGCCTTGAACCCATTCTGCCCGGTTGGGACCTTCCCTATCGCGACCTTACCGATTGAGGGGCACCGATGAAGAGATCCCACAAAAAGGAAGGCGGTTTCATGAGCCTGGATTCCCTGGTGGATATCGTATCCAACAATGTGGGCATTTTGATCATACTGGCCGCCTTCATGGCCCTGATGGCCCTGTTCAACCCCAACATGGCCCCGGAAAAGGAGCGCCTGCTTATCAAAAACCCGCCCCGCAGGCTGCTGGTGCCCTGGTCTCACGCCACCAACAAGAACCAGATATACTTCTCCCTGCGGGGTAATCGCCTGCAGCTTTTGGACCTGAAGGAGTTTTACTGGAACCTCGCCAGGCACGAGCCTGGCGAAACACCCCAGCCCCTTGAATTGCAGTTGGAAGGACTGGACGTAAAGTTCTTCCCCGTTACCAATCAGATATACTGCCTGGAGTTCAACCCCCGGAAGGGAGCCGGCGAAACCTGGATCGAGGCCAACAAGCCGGGCTCCAGATGGCTCCGCACCCTGGAAGAATACCCCCCGGAACACTACACCCTGTTTTTCTGGGTGGAGGGAGAGGCCTTCGGCATGTTCAGGGAAATCCGGGAATACCTTTGGCAGAGAAACTTCGAGGTGGGCTGGAAGCCCAGCCTGAGGGATGACCGGCTGGAACTGTGCAACGGATTCGAAGGCTCCACGGCCTTTCAGCCGCAATAAAACCCGTTCCGCCGTAAATAGGCCCCTGCTGGTCTCCGGTATTAATTTTTCCTGCGGGGCCTGCTACAATTTTTATGGAAGATTATTGTTCAGGCAAAGTGTTACCGGCAAAAATGCCACAAACAGCTAAATCATCCCTCCTTACCGGGCATGCACAACGACCACACCCCATTAGAAGATAAAAGCCCTGAAGAGGGAGATTCCTCCTCAGAGGCTCCATCGTCCGGTCCCCGGGAGGCTGCTCGGAAAGTTTCCCAGGAAAGCTCCCCTGAAGGCTCCCAGGAGGGAATCCTCCGGGCCAGCCGGCACTACCGGCGGGGAAACCGCTTCTTCGCCTCCGGGATGGGTGATAAGGCCCTGCACGAATGGAAACATGCCGCCAGTATCTGGCGCAGCGCCGAGGCTGCGAAGCACCCCCTTAGAAAGGGGATGGGCAATCTCATGGCCGTTCTGGGGCTGCTGATAACCGTGGTGGTGTTCTACAACCTCCTGTTCACCATGTTCCCCCGCCAGGACGATGACCAGATGCTCCTCATGGGTGGCGAAAGCCGCTCCTGGTGGGAAAGATTCCTCGATACCGGGCGGGATCAACAGGAAAACTGGCAAAGGCTGGGCATCCGGGAGTGGTGGGATCAACTCCGCAGAAGCTGGAAGGAGGACTCCAGCCATCATGCCGGACGAAGGGAAATGGGCCTGCCCACCGTGGAAAAACGCTGGGAGGACCTGCTGCGCCGCTATGGCAACTGGGGGCCCCAGTTCAATTACAGCATGGATTACAACCTCGTCAGCGGCTACGGCCTCAGCCGTATGGGGGAATATCAGCGCTCGGTGGCCATCTTCGAAAAAGGATTGCTGAGCACGGACAAGCCGGAAAAGAGGGCCGACCTGTTTCAGGGACTGGCCAATACGCACTATTACTTCGGCTACAATCTCCAGGAGGACGGACTGGCCAAATACGACCTGGAAATGGTCAGAAAGGCCAGCCAGGCCTATGAGGAATCCATAAAAATCAGGCCCGTGCCCCTGTCCTTTGGCAACCTGGGCTGGATGCACTACCTGCTGGGCAACTATGAGCAGGCCATTGACTACAGCCTCAAGGCCCTGAGGATGAACGACAGGCTGGATTATGTGCGCCTGAACATCGGACTGGTGCATCTGGTGCAGAACAACATCACCGAATCCTTCCGCTATTACAGCGCGGTCATTTCCCGCAACCCCCCCCAGGAAGTATACCTGGGCGGGATAACCGACCTGCGTGAACTGATCCGGGACAACCCGGGCCGGCACCCGTTCTCATACCTCATGCTGGGCCTGCTGGCGGCCAAGGATGGCCAGTATGATCTGGCCGAGGATTCACTCACCCGCTTCGTCACCTCGCCCAACATCGGACAGCGATGGCGGGTGATGGCCATGAGGATCCTTGATCAGATGACCACCACCGAGCTGGAAAGATGAGCCCCCTGCTGCTGATACTGGCCCTGGCGCCCCCTTTGGCTATGGTCTGGTTCTTCCAGAGCTTCAAGCCCGCCCCCCCGGAAAAGCCCGGTCTGCTGGCCATTTTGTTCATATCCGGTCTGCTCAGCGGGCTGCCCGCGCTGTTTTTGAATCACATGGTGGAAAAATATACGGCTCTGTGGGCCGGAGCGCCTGAAATACAGCACCGCCTTTTGTTCTGGATGCTGGGTATCGGCTGGAACGAAGAACTGGCCAAACTGCTGCCCCTGCTGGCGTTGCTGTACTTTCGCAAGGATTTCACCACGCCCTACCAGGGCCTGCTGGGCGGAATCACCGTGGCCCTGGGTTTCTCCGCGGTGGAAAACATCTTCTACCTGGACCGCTTCGGCACGGTCACCCTGCTGGTGCGCTCCATCCTGACCGTGCCGGCCCACGCCTTTTTCACCGCTCCCCTGGGTCTGTGCCTGGCCTATTCCAAGAACGCGGCGGGAGCCGGGGCCAAATATGGCTGGTTGCTGGGCGGACTGCTGGTCTCCATGGTCTTCCATGGAACCTACGACATCTGGCTGTCCTTTGAGTATGGCTGGATAAACAGGCTGGCCTATCTCCAGGTGCTGCTGATGGGATTGTTTACCCTGCTGCTGATGCGCATTGCCAGGCAGGCCCCCATTGACAGACAAACCGGTGCCGGGATCGCCCCATGATCGGCTTTGATGAGGCGGCCCGCGCCACCGGCGGGCGCTGGTTGGCCGAACCGGCCCCTGAGGCGGCTCCTCTTTCCGGCGGCGCCTTTGATACACGCAACCTGGGAACCGCGGAAATCTTCTTCGCCCTGGCGGGTGAGGGAGGGGATGGACACGACTACCTGCCCCGGCTGGAAAACAGTTCGGTGCGGCTGGCGGTTGTCAGCCGCGAAGCCCCCCTGGGGGCTTGGCGCGGCGCGGTTTTGCTGGTCGAGGACACCCTGGCCGCCCTGGCCGCCCTGGCCGGGTTCATGGCGCGCAAATACAACCCCCGGGTGGTGGCCATCACAGGCAGCTACGGCAAGACCACCACCAAGGAAGTGGTGGCCCATGTCCTGTCCGGCGGGCTGCGCGTCCTCAAAAGCGAGGGTTCGCTCAACAACGAGATCGGCGTTCCCATCACCCTGCTGGGCCTGAATGACTCCCATCAGGTGGCCGTTCTCGAATACTCCGCCCGTAAACCGGGCGATATCGCTTATCTGTGCCGGATCGCCCCGCCCGATATCGCCGTGTTGCTCACGGTGGGACATGCCCATATCGGCGTATTCGGCTCCCGTGAGGCCATCTACCGCACCAAGGGCGAGATATTCAGCGCCGTAAAGCCGGGCGGCCTCTGCCTTGCGGGCGCTCACGATCCGCGCCTGGTGGAACTGGCCGGTGGCAGCCGGGTATCAAGCTTTGGCCGGGACAGCGGAGACTACCGGGCCGCCGGAATACACTACGACGAGCAGGGTCGGCAGTGCTTTACCGGAATAAACGGCGAAACCACCCTGGCCCTGCAGGCCGGCATGCCGGGTCCGCACGGCTGCGAACCGGTGCTGGTGGCCTGGGCGGTGGCCCGGGAACTGGGCCTGGATGACGAACTGGTGGCCGCCCGGGGCGCCATGCACCCGGAGCAGAAGGGACGTGCGGTGCTCAGCCGCACCGCCAATGGCGCTGTCCTGATAGACGACTGCTATAACGCCAGCCCGGAGACGGTCGTCAATCTGCTGGGGATCCTGGCGTCCCGCCCCGAGGCGGGCAAGGTGCTGGTGCTGGGCCCCCTGGCGGAACTGGAGGAGGGACTTGACCAGAGCGCGGCGATAATAGCCGGACACCTGCACCCGCCCCTGACCCGATGCCTGGTTTACCAGCCCGGCGGAGGCCCGCTGGGACGCAGGATGGCCGAACTATCCCCCGGCGTGGTCCCCAGCACCGTGGAGACGCCGGAGCAGCTGCTGGAGCAACTGGCCCCGCTGGATGCGCCCGGAAACGTGATCGGCATCAAGGGCGCCCGCTCCGCGCATATGGAGCGCTTTGTGGCCCTGCTGGAAGGGCGCTCCGTCAAGTGCCGAAAACACCCCTGCGGCCTTTTGAAATACTGCACCGTGTGTGAAATGCTCTAAGGGCGATGATCAGACCGTTCAACTACATTTACCGCAAGCTTTTGCAGCATCAGGCCCAGGGCTACGACCTGATCCTTTTGGGAGCGGCCCTGCTGCTGGCGCTGCTGGGGATATTGATGATCTACTCGGCCAGCATTCCCCTGTCTGACCGGATGTTCGGCAACGGATTCGTCTTCCTGCGCAACCACCTGGTGCATATGACGATCGGGCTGGCGGGCATGGCGCTGGCCATGCGGGTCCCCTACCAGCGCTGGGAGGCCTGGATGCCGTTCCTGCTGGGGCTGTGCTTCTTTCTGCTGATCGTTGTGCTGATACCCGGTCTGGGACACCAGGTGGGCGGAGCCCGGCGCTGGCTGCGGGCCGGGCCCTTCAATATCCAGCCCAGTGAACTGGTCAAGCTGACCCTGATCTTCTACGTGGCCTCCTACCTTACGCGAAAGCCCGACCAGGTCACCCAGTTTCTGCGGGGCCTTGTTCCCAACCTCACCGTGATGGGCATTTTCCTGGCCCTGGTGGTGATGCAGCCGGACTTCGGAACCATGGTGCTGATCGCCCTGACCCTGCTCACCATGATATTCGTCGGCGGAGCCCGGCCCGCGCACCTTTTTGTGAGCATCCTCGGTTTTTCGGTGATCGGGGCCTGGCTGGTGGCCAGCCGCAGCTACCGCATGAAGCGTATTCTGGCCTTTCTCGACCCCTGGCAGGACCGGCTGGATTCCGGCTTCCAGATCATCCAGTCCTATCTGGCCTTCGGCAGCGGAGGCTGGCTTGGGCTGGGACTGGGCGACAGCCGGCAGAAAATGTTCTTTCTCCCCGATGCCCACACGGACTTCATATTCTCCATTCTGGGCGAGGAGATGGGTCTGCTGGGAGTCCTGGGGACCATGCTTCTCTTTTCACTGTTTCTGTACAGGGGATTCAGGGCTGCGATAAACTGCCCGGACGACTTCGGGCGTTATCTGGCCTTCGGGATATCCACGCTGTTTACTCTGCAGATCATGATCAACATGTCGGTGGTCATGGGTCTGATCCCCACCAAAGGGCTGCCCCTGCCATTTATCAGCTATGGCGGAAGCTCGCTGGTGGTAAGCCTGTTCATGACGGGGATTCTCCTGAACGTGGGCCGGAACCCCC
>JAOUPZ010000162.1 GCA_029879595.1 Deltaproteobacteria bacterium
AAAAAAGCCCCTGGGGGCGCAGCAGTAATACCAGCGCCATCAGGGCGTAGGCCATCACCGAGGAAAGCTCCGGCAGCAGCGATTTGCCAAAGGTGTCGGCCACCCCGATCAGCAGGCTGGCCAGCAGCGCCCCTTTGAGCGAACCCAGCCCCCCCACCACCACCACCACGAATGTGAGGATGATGATTTCCTCGCCCATGCCGGGATAAATGGAAACAATGGGGGCGGCGATGATCCCGGAGGCGGCCGCCAGCCCGGCACCCAGGGCGAACACCAGGCTGAACAAGGGCCGGATGCCAATGCCGAGGGCCTCCACCATCTCCCTGTTTTCCGCCCCGGCACGGATGATCATGCCCAGCCGGGTGCGGTTGATGAGCACCCAGAGCCCCGCCCCGGCGGCCAGCCCGAACCCGGTGGCGAACAGCCGGTAAGCCGGGTAATGGTGTGGGCCGAAGAGCCGCACCGTATGGTCAAGGTAGTCCGGGATGGCCAGGGTCTTTATCTCCGGGCCGAAAAACAGGCGCATGCTTTCGTTGAATATGAGGATCAGGCCGAAGGTCAGCAGCACCTGGCCCAGGTGGTCGCCGGGGCTGACATGGCGCAGGGTGAGCACTTCGGTGAGCAGCCCTGCGGTCACCGAGCCGACCAGGGCCAGCAGCAAAACGGCGGGAAACCCCAGGCCCCAGGCGGCCAGGGCGTGCGCCGCGTAGGCGCCGAGCATGTAAAAGGAGCCGTGGGCCAGGTTGATTATTCCCATTACACCGAAAACCAGCGTCAGCCCGGTGGACAGCAGGAATAACAGCAGCCCGTATTGCACCCCGTTCAGCAGTTGTATCAGGATGAATCCCGCGGTCTCCAAGTCAGACCCTCTACATTTTGCAGCCCGTGCCGGGGTCCTCCAGGTTCTCCGCGGCGGTGCCGATGATGCGGTTTTCCACGCCCAGGTGTCCGCCCTTCACCACCTGGAGAACATAGATATTCTGGATGGGGTTGTGTGAGCCGCTGAAGCGGAACGGCCCCCGGGGGCTGTCGATTTCCGCCGTTTCCAGGGCTTTTCTGAGGGCGGCCTTGTCGCTGGTGTTGCCCCCGGTTTTACGCAGGGCCTGCAGGAGCACCTTGCCGGTGTCATAGCCCTGCATGGCGTAAATGGAGGGGTGCTCCCCCCCGAATTTTTTCCGGTAGGACTCCACGAAGCGCCTGTTGGCCGGGTTGTCCATGGTATCCGCCCAGTGCATGGAGGTCTTTATGCCCAGGGCGGCTTCTCCCTGGGCCTGCAGCACGGAGCTTTCCACCAGAAAGCCCGAGGCGTACAGGGGGAACCGTTTGTCCAGGCCGGCCTGCTTATACTGCAGGACGAACTTCACCGCGCTGGAGCCGGCGAAGAACACGAATACCGCCTGGGTGTCCTCCTGGGCCAGCCGGCTCAGATAGGGCTGGTAATCCGTTTCCTTCAGGTCGGGGTACTGTTCGCTGACCACCTGCCCGCCGGCGGGAATAAAGCTTTCCTTGAAGGCCGAAAGCGCCTGTTTGCCGGCCGCGTAATTGGGGGCCAGCAGGGAGACCCGGCGGAGGCCCTCCGGGCCGGCCATCCAGGAACCCATGGGATAGTAGGGCTGCCAGTTGGAAAATGACGTGCGGAAAATATAGGGCGAGCACTGTTCGCGGGTCAGGGGGTCGGCCCCCGCGTTGGGAATGATCATGAAGGTTTTCGAGTCATGCGCCGCCTTGCGCATGGCCATGGCCACATGGGAGGCCACCGGGCCGATGAGAAAATCAACCTTGTCCGAGCGGATGAAGCGCGTGGCGATCTGCAGGCCCACCTTGGGGTTCACCTGGGAATCCTGTTTGAGCACCACGAATTCGCGGCCCGCCACCCGGTTGTCCGCCTCGCCCAGGGCCAGTTCCAGGCCCTTGGTGATGTCGTTGCCCAGGGTGGCGTATACGGAGGAGTAGGGCAGCACCAGCCCCAGCTTTACCGGTTCGGCGGCCCGGGCCAGGCTGCCGTGCCAGGCCGGGAGCAGGATTGCCAGAAATGCTGTCAGAAACGATCTATGAAACGATCTATGAAACGCTGTCAGAAAAGCCGCCCGTGCGGTGCCGGGCACAACGGAAGGGGCCGTCAGGTGCTCAGTTTCAGGGTGACGCCCGCCCCCGCTCCGGCTGTGGTTTGATTTGGGCCTCATGGGGTGTTTCCGTGCTCCCTGTTTGCTGGTTCAGGCCGGTATGGCTTGCCGGGCGATTCAGCCCGGCGTGTCTCCCGGGTCAAAGTCCAAGCCCCGGCATGCCCTGTCATCAAAGTCATATAGCAGACTCGCCCCCGGGAGGCCAGCAGACCTGCCCATGAGTTTCCGGATCATCCAGCCCGGTTGCGCTTCTCCCAGGCGTCCCGGGCCGAGGCGTTCAGGATGCGCTTGCGCAGCCGGATGGATTCGGGGGTCACCTCCACCAGTTCATCCTCCTGGATCATTTCCAGCGTCTGCTCCAGGCTCAAATCCAGCGGGGGTACCAGCCGGACGGCTTCGTCGGAGCCCGAGGCCCGGACGTTGGTAAGCTGCTTCTTACGCTGCACATTTACCACCATGTCGCTTTCCCGGTTGTTCAGCCCGACGATCATGCCTTCGTAGGTTTTCTCGCCGGGGCCTATGATGAACTGGCCGCGTTCCTGAAGCTGCCAGATGGCATAGGCCACCGATTCGCCCTCCGCCATGGAGATGATCACTCCCCGGGTGCGGATCTTCAGATTTCCCTTGTAGGGGCGGTAGTCCATGAAGGCGTGGGTCATGATGCCCTCGCCTTTTGTCTGGGTGAGGAACTCGGAGCGGAAGCCCATCAGGGTGCGGGTGGGGACGTGGTAGCGCAGGCGGTTGCGGGCGTTGCCCTGGGGGGTGATCTCCACCAGCTCCGCCTTGCGGGCTCCCAGGTTTTCCATCACCGCCCCCTGTGATTCCTCCGGCAGGTCCAGGATCAGTTCCTCGTAGGGCTCCAGGCGCTGGCCTTCCTCCTCGCGGAAGATCACGCTGGGCCCGCTGACTCCCAGCTCATAGCCCTCGCGGCGCATATTCTCGATCAGGATGCTCAGGTGCAGCAGTCCCCTGCCGGAAACCCGGAAGGCGTCCGGAGAATCCGTTTCTTCCAGTTCCAGGGCCACGTCCGAGAGGGTTTCCCGCTTCAGGCGGTCCCGCAGGTGGCGGCTGGTGACATACTTTCCCTCCTTGCCGGCGAACGGGCTGTCATTGACCCGGAAGGTCATGGTAACGGTGGGCTGGCTGACGGCGATGCCCGGCAGGGCCTCCTGGTGATCCGGGTCGCACAGGGTCTCGCCCACGGTGGCCTCCGGAACTCCGGCCAGGGCCACTATGTCGCCGGCCTGGGCCCGGGGGATTTCCTCCCGTCCCAGGCCCCTGAACCCGAACAGCCGGGTAATCTTTCCTTTCCGGGAGCCCCCATCGGCGTCCAGGTGGCTGACCACATCGCCCAGTTCCACGCTGCCCCTGACCACCCTGCCGATCAGCAGCCGGCCCAGGTAGGTATCATAATCAACCGCGCTGACCATGAACTGGAACGGCGCCTGGAAGTCCGATTCCGGGCCGGGGATATGGGAGACTATCATGTCCAGCAGGGGCATCAGGTCGACCGGATTGTCACCGGGCTGCAACAGGGCGTAACCTTCCTTGGCGGAGGCGTAAATGACGGGGAACTCCAACTGTGTATCATCGGCTCCCAGGTCTATGAACAGGTCATATATCATGTTCAGCACCTCGGCGGGCCTCGCTCCGGGGCGGTCCACCTTGTTTATCACCACCACCAGGGACAGGCCCATTGCCAGCCCCCGGGACAGCACGAACCGGGTCTGGGGCATGGGGCCGTCAAAGGCGTCCACCAGCAGCAGGGCTCCGTCCACCATGTTCAGAATCCGCTCCACCTGTCCTCCCAGGTCGGCGTGGCCCGGGGTGTCGACTATGTTAATGAAGCAGTCCTTGTGCCTGAGTCCGGTGTTCTTGGCCAATATGGTGATCCCGCGCTCCTTTTCCAGGGCGCTGCTGTCCATCATGCGTTCGTCGACGGCCTTGCGGCTTTCGATGGTGCCGCTTTGGGTGAGCAGGCCGTCCAGCAGGGTTGTCTTGCCATGGTCAACATGGGCGATGATTGCCACGTTGCGGATGTCATTTCTGCGCGGGGTCTTCTGTTCAGATTTGTCTTGCCTTTCCATTAATCTCCGTTGCCGGTTTCGCCGGCTGCGTCATTGGTATGCATTCAGTGTAATAACTGACAAGCATTTAATACAGGCCGTGTTTTCGCCGGAACCTCCGGGTCCATGCCGGCCGCCGTCAATCAGCGCCTGCCAGAACCGCCGCCCAGAAATAAAAAAACATCCCGGGCAGTTGTCATGACGAACGGGCCCTGATTTTCCCCGTTTAAGCCTCCCTGCGGTAGAATCTCTTAAAAAACGCGAGTTTTTCCTGGAGGAGGGCCGGGACTGCTGGCCCGGACAGGTTCCGCCGGGCCCCCCAGTCCGTCGGCAAACACCCTGCCAGTCCATTCTGGCATGCCTTGAAGCGGCAGTCAGCATCCGGACTGAAAAAAATTTACGTTCACCGTGCCGGTGTCCGGTTGTCCTTCCGGTGCCGGTTGATCCATGTATAATGTACCCCGTGTGATTTTTCGGAAAATGCAGCCCTCACCGGGCCGCCCCGTGTTCACAGGAACAATGAGGATCATTCAGGCGCTGAGATGGAAACCATCATAGATTTTCTGGTTAAAAACTGGGAGCGGATCATTTCCAACTGGATCCTGCACGCCTTTCTGGTGGTGTTGTGCACGCTGATCCTGAACAAGCTGGTGCGTAAAGTCCTGCACAAGCTGGAACAAAGGGCCATAGCGAGCACCAAAACCCTCTGGGACGAGGCGGTGATCAATGCCGCCCAGGCCCCCTTGAGCCTTTTCATCTGGGTTTCCGGGATCGGGCTGGCCGCCGCGGTGGTGGGGGCGGCCACCGGGGCCGAGCTGTTTTCGGCCGTGGGGGTGGTGCGCGACCTGGTGGGCATAGTAAGCATGGCCTGGTTTTTGGTGCGTCTGGTGGACAATGGCCGGGATGCCATCATCGAAAAACGCAGGGAATCCGGTGAATCGGTGGACCTGGCCACCATCACCACCATCACCAAGCTGCTGCGGATATCCGTCATTATTACAGCCACGCTGGTGGTCATGGAGGCGCTGGGTTTTTCCATCTCGGGTCTGCTGGCCTTCGGGGGAATCGGAGGCATCGCGGTGGGCTTCGCGGCCAAGGACCTGCTGGCCAACTTCTTCGGGGGGATGATGATCTTCCTGGACCGCCCCTTCAGTGTGGGGGACTGGATCTATTCGCCCGACAAGGAGATTGAGGGGGTGGTGGAGGACATAAGCTGGCGTCTTACGCGCATCCGCACCTTTGACAAGCGTCCCCTGTATATTCCCAACGCGGCCTTTTCCACTATCTCGGTGGTCAACCCATCGCGCATGACGCACCGCAGGATCTATGAGACCATCGGGATACGCTACGAGGACGCCGGGAAAATGGAGGCCGTGGTGCGGGATGTGAAGAAGATGCTGCTGAAGCACCCGGAAATAGACTCCTCCCAGACCCTCATCGTCAACTTCAACTCCTTTGCGCCCTCCTCGCTGGATTTCTTCGTGTACACATTCACCCACACCAGGGAATGGGTGAAGTTTCACGAGATCAAGCAGGATGTGCTGCTGCGGATACTGCGGATCATCGAGGGCCTCGGGGCCGAGGTGGCCTTCCCCACTTCCACCGTGCATATTGATCCTGGAACAGAGCGGGAGCCTCCCGGGGCGGCAGCAGGGGAATTGGCCAGGGGGCCGGGCCTGGCCGCTGAATCGTTGCCTGCCGGCAAAAAAAACCTGTCACCGGCCAAAAAGGAGGGGTCAGCCGCGAAGGCTGCCCGCAGGCCCGCCAGCAAGAAGGCCGACACAGGAGCTGCCGGAACGGAGAAAAAGGCCAGGACGGCGCGGAAGGCTAAAAGTGGATAGAAATGTTTCGGGAGGCGGCGAGAGTGCAAGGCGATAAAAACCCCATGCCGGAATCCGGCCAAAATGACCCGCGCTGGCGGCTGGAACGCTCCCTGCTGAGCGTGCCGGTCACCGAGGAGCGCTTCATAGGCAAGGCCGCGGGGTCCGAGGCAGACACCATCATGCTGGATCTGGAGGACGCCATTGCTCCTGAGCGCAAGGAGCAGGCCCGTGGACTGGCCATCGGGGCGGTAAACGGGCAGGACTGGGGAACCCGCACCGTGATGGTGCGCATCAATCCCATGGATGGCCCCTGGGGATACAGGGATCTGGTGGATGTGGCCGAGAACTGCCCGCGGCTGGATCTGGTGATGGTTCCCAAGGTGGAACGTCCGGAGGACATCGTGGTGGTGGCCACCCTGCTGCACGGGATTGAACAGGCCCGGGGCCGCGGGCGCCCGGTGGGGATAGAGTGCCTGGTGGAAACGGCCCTGGGAATGACCATGGTGGAGCAGATTGCCGCCGCCCACCCCAGGCTGGAGTCAATAAGTTTCGGGCCGGGCGACTACGCGGCCAGCATTGGCAACCGCGGACGGCTCATCGGCGGGCCCGACCCGGATTATGCGGTGCTGACCGCCCCGGGGGAGCAGGGGGAAAGGCAGAGTCACTGGAACGACGTGTGGCACTACCCGCTGGCCCGTCTGGCGGTGGCCTGCAAGGCCCGGGGCATCCGCGCCCTGGACGGGGTGTATGTAGATTACGCCGACCTGGAAGGATTTCGTTCCGCCGCCCGGCGGGCCGCCGCGCTGGGATTCGATGGCAAGTGGGCCATTCATCCCACCCAGATCGCCCCGGCCAACGAGATATTCGGCCCCACCCCGGAGAATATCCGCTGGGCCGGCGAGGTGTTGAGCGCCATGGCCGGAGCCCATGATGAAGGGCGGGGAGCGGTGGGCCTGGGAGGCGAGATGCTCGACATGGCCCATGTCAGGCAGGCCCGGCGGATAATGTTCCAGGCCCGGCAGATACAGGACCGGCAGGAACAGGACCGGCAAGGCTGAGTGACCGGGGCGGGCGG